>NZ_JACKZU010000017.1:0-43054 GCF_014222165.1 Nostoc sp. 2RC | reverse complement strand
TTTACCTCTTCGTTTACCATTTTTTCTAATTTCAGTAGAGTTGCAGTATGGACATTGCACAGTAGATGACCTCAATTCATCCCTCTATTATGCAACGCCCATCTAGCCTCATTGTTTGTTGATTATTTTCTTGCTCACTAATTGTGACTTTTCGATTTTTGGCTACTCCTCCTAAATACTTTAATTTTCGCTTTTCTAGTTCTAATAGGAATGATGTATTGTTACCATATCCCGCATCTACAATCACTATTCCTGGTTGATATCTTCGCTCCAGAGTTTGGTCTATTAACTTGATTGCTATCTCTGTTTTTTTCTCAAATAGCAGGGCGGCCGCATCATGTCAATAAGGCTAGTCTATTCTCAATAGACGTAAAATTAATCTCATTAATCCCTGCTTATTGACAAAGATTTTAGCGATCGCTTTAAGCCTGGGAAAATAAATTAAGCCAGAAATAATGATTTTTTCGTTGGGTCTTAATCTTTGTCGTGATCAATAGTACTTTAGATGCGTTTGCCCTGTCTCAAATAGTGGGTCTTGTTTTCCCTCTGGTAGTGAATCAGCGTGCTGATATAACTCTATATCTAATGGTACGCTTTTTCTCCCATCATATAAATGACTTGTTACTACTACTAACCCATTATCTGTTTTGCCAATTTCTCCGATATATTGTCTTCCCACCCCCTGGGTAAAATTACCACTTTTTCTATGACCTGAATCATCTATTATCAAGCTGAATCCTCTACTAATTCTGGTCTGACTACATTTGTTCATTACCTGTAAGCGTCGTTCATTCACTAGTGAACTAGACCAAGGTGCATCTGTTAAAAAGTGGTGTAATCGATGGTAATTCACTCCTACGGCGTTCTCTGCTATTTGGAACAGGTTTTTACGCTCGCTTTCTCCTAATAATCCCCCTAAATAATGCCTAAACTCCCTTTTTTGCGCTTTATGACTAAATACATCGTCAAACCTTTGACACCATTTTTCAAAGCATGGGGGCATAGCTGTGGGTGTTGTCTCTTTCATCGGGGTTGGTTTGACGTAAAAGCTTTGCTATCTCTGTATCTTACCCTTTTTTAACTTCTTTTTTTGCCTAAGTCCCGTTAATTAAATAGTAGGAGCCAAATTATGTACCAAGACGACAAAGAAGACACAACAATTTACAAAGTTGTAGTCAATCATGAAGAACAGTATTCCATTTGGCCTGCTGACCGAGAAAATGCACTCGGCTGGAAGGATGCTGGCAAAAGTGGTTTAAAACAAGAATGTCTGGATTACATCAAAGAAGTTTGGACTGACATGAGGCCACTTAGTCTTCGCAAGAAAATGGAAGAAGCTGCTGGGGGGAAATCATAACGCATTTGATTTTTCGTAAAGGTTGTCCAAGGTCTAACCAATTCGCTGCTTTTCGCAATGGGCAACTCTTAAAGACGCTACGCGTAGCTTGTTTCTCCGTTCGCGTAGCGTTCCGTAGGAAAGGAGTACGCCCTGCTGCGCTAACGCAATTCGTTATTAAATCAGTGGGGGCACTAAGCCACCACTGATTTAACAGAAATTCGACAAGAAAATATGACAACTGCACAAACATTTAACTCCTGGCTAACATATACCAAACCTAATCCTCGTGCTTCGGTGCGTTTATTCTGCTTCCCCTATGCAGGTGGTAGTTCTATAATTTTTCGCACATGGGCTGATAGTCTACCTACAGCTGTAGAAGTTTGCTCTATTGAACTTCCTGGACGAGGAACCCAGATGAAGTCAGCCCCATTCTCGCGGCTAGAACCTCTTGTCGGTGCTTTAGCTCAGGCCTTGTTTACACATTTAAACAAGCCATTCGCCTTTTTTGGTCATAGCATGGGAGCAGTTATCAGTTTTGAACTAGCTCGTTTACTCCGCAAAGAGTACGGTCTTGAACCAGTACATATGTTTGTTTCCGGTCGCCACGCTCCACAAATTCCCGATCCACATCCACCTATCCATGCTCTAAGTGAACCGGAGTTCATAGAAGAACTACGCCGTCTCAATGGTACTCCCGAAGCACTACTGAAAAACGCCGAATTAATGCAACTTCTTGTCCCAATTCTACGAGCAGACTTTGAAGTTCTAGAAACCTATGTATATACTACCGAGCTACCACGTTTGAACTGATGGATGCAATCTTGCTCACACGTAATGTTTACAGCTTGGCAGATTTATCAATGTGTCCAGTATTCCGTCGTCAATGGTCAAGTATCTATGAAGCAATACAGGATACCAGACCACAACGTCAGAAGCTGATGCGACTGTATAGTGAAAAAATACCCAATTTTGGACGTATCGTTCTGGCAGGAGACCATACGGCATGGTCGAGGCCGGATGCGCCAACCCTGAGAGAAAGAACTTACGAGCATTATACTCAAGGGGGAAGAGGAGGTCGTCCCATTACTCCTGGATACGGGTATAGTACCATAGCTTGGATACCAGAAATTGAAGGAAGTTGGGCATTACCACTTAGACATGAGCGAATAACAAGTTGGGAAAATCCCATAGATAAAGCCGTATGGCAGCTAAAACAAGTGTGTCAGAGTTTACCATCTCGACCAATCACATTATGGGACATCGAATATGGATGTGCGCCTTTTGTGAATAAAACTGCTGACATTAAGGCAGATAAACTGATGCGGTTGCGTTCCAACTTGTGCTTATGGGGAGAACCACCAAAATACTCAGGCAGGGGGAAACCAAGAGTACACGGTGATAAGTTTAAACTCAACGATGTCACTACCTGGTCTGAGCCAGAACAAACCATTGAACAACAAGATGCCAAACTAGGTAAACTCAGAATTCGGTTTTGGACAAGAAAGCATTTTCGTCTTTCTCCACACCACCCAATGTCAATCATACTGGTTGAGAGGCTACTTGAGGACGGTTCTCCACGAGTCAATAAACCGATGTGGTTGGCTTTTGTGGGTGAAGAAATACCGTCTTTATCTCAACTGTGGAAACTCTACTTACGACGGTTTGCTGTTGACCATTGGTATCGCTTCCTAAAACAAAGGTTACATTGGACACTACCAAAGCTGGCAACGCCCCAACAATGTGACCGATGGAGCGACCTTATGCCACTTATGACTTGGGAGTTGTGGCTGGCTCGTGATATTGTCAACGACAATCCGCTCCCGTGGCAAAAACAAATGACTCAACTCACGCCTGGGCGTGTTGCACAAGCAATGCCTGCGATTTTGGTCAGAGTTTCCACTCCATCCATTCCGCCAAAACCACGTGGTAAATCTCCAGGTTGGAAGAAGGGGCAGTCTCGCCAGCGTAGAATTCGCTATCCCATCGTTAAAAAACGTACTTCTTGTTTACGTAGAACCGAGCCTCAACCTGCTTGATTCGCTATTTTTCTAATTTTTTACTTTACTTTTTCTCAACTCAGTTTCCCTGAGTCATTTTGCGCTTTTTAGTCTAAAGTCCAGCGTCATCCCGGTAAATGCCATCGTCGAGCAGTTCTAAGCCTTGTTTCTCGCATTCAGTGGCAATCTGAGCCATGATTTCATTGCCAGTAGTGCAAGGTTCTTCAAACGGTTCCTGCACTGGTAACGTGCATTGCTGGTACTGCTGCTTGATGTAACTTTGGCATCGCTCTGGTGTGATGTCTCGGAAAATCTCTTTGTTATTTACCAAGACTCGCCAGTACAGGTTCTCATGGTTCTCGTCATCGAAGCTAATGCTGGCTACCAGTTCGCCATTAACCAAGGCTTCTTGGTCGTAAAACGAGATTTCTGCAATTGTCGGAACTTCTGTAAACTGGGCTGGTGCGGGTAATGGGAGTGTTCCGTCTTTGTAATGCCATTGGATGAAGCGATGGCATCGGGCAAAAGTGGTATAGCGGAAGATTTCGTTACCATTCACCATAACTACCCAAGGCTGGGTGACGAACTCGCCGTTATCGTAGCTGATGTACGCGATTAGCTGTTTACCAGCAAAAATCTCGAAATGGTGGGGGTTGATTTCTTTGATTGCCAATTCTTCTGGTGCAACAGCTTGGGCTTGGGCTGCGATGTACTGGTCGAACTCGCCTTGGGCTATGTCCTGCTCGTCAATTTTCTGGAGTTGGGCGGCTTGGTGAGAAGCGATCGCACTAATCCACGCAGCCCTGCGTCGTCTGTCTCGTACTTCGATGGTGCAGCCGATTTCGCTGTAGATGCGCTTTAGCTGGGCTAGGGATTTTAGGCACAGCTGTTGTGCTGTCTAAATGGCATGAGTCATAATGAGTAGGTTCTTGAATAGGACTAGAGAGGCGCTTCAGATTACCAGTCCAGGCGCTTTCTCTATATCTATTAAATCAAGTTCACTTGTAGTTGTTAAGTTTGCTTGTAGTTGTATCTTGTAGTAGAATTTTGTATAGATGAGTTCGGAGCATCCATTTATGAAGCTAAGAGAGTCTCTGGGATTAACTCAGAGGCAAATTGCGGAGGCCGTAGGCGTCACAGATCAAACTGTTTCCAACTGGGAACGAGGAGTTTATTTGCCGCGACTAACTCCTATGCAAACAGCAAAATTATGTAAAATTACGCGACTGTCTATTGAAGAGCTTGCACAAGTGTTTGAGAAGTGAACCGAAATGTTTGTTGACGAAACTGTTGATTTATTAGCTTTTTTATCATTTGTGCTCCCAGCAGCGATCGCCAAAACTATTCTTAACTAGCAACTTATGACTGCTTACCCTAACTTTGAGTGGAGAGATGGTAAAGCAGTTAAAGTGCTTGTTTTTAGTATTGTGTATAGCAAGTTGGCTGTTAGATAGCACACTTGAAATTTAGCTGTGATGGATTTTGAGCAAGCAGTATATTAATTAGGAGAGGTGGATTGATGAACACCCCACGCCATAAGCGCAAACAAGCCACCTCTGCCGCATCAAGCAATCCGAAACTACCCAACTCAGACATTTCCTCTTCAGAAAATCCAGCTTCTGCAATCATTGATGTTTCTGCTGTCGAAGTCCCAGAATTAACTGAGCAAGAACAGAGCGATCGCTTGCACTTAGAGCGCAAAGTTGAGAGGGCGTTTTTTGAAGCGGGTAAAGCTTTGGCAGAGTTGCGCGACCGCAGGTTATATCGCTCTACTCATTCCACCTTTGAGGAGTATTGTAAAGATAGATTCGGTTACAACCGTTCTCGCTCTTATCAGTTAATTGATGCAGCTGTCGTTGTGGACAATCTGCATAAATGTCCACAAATTGTGGACATTTTACCGACAGCAGAGGGACAGGTTAGACCATTGACAAAGTTAGAAACCCAACAACAACAGGAGGTTTGGCAGGCTGCTGTGGAAAAAGCTGGTGGTAAAGTCCCAACGGGCAGGATTGTTAAAGACGTGGTGCAACAAATTATAGAACGTACCAAAGTACCCAACACCTACCAGATCGGTGAAGTTTGCCAGATTTTAGTCAAAGATAATCCAGAACTTAGGGGCAAGAGTGGCTGTTGGGCTATTGTTACTCAAGTAAACGACTTTAGCTGTACCGTGAGAACCTGGGATAGTGAATTGACGGTTGCAGTGCAGCATCTCAAGTCTTATGATTACTTGCCTGCCGAATGTCAGCAGGTGCAGCAGATTTGCGATCGCATTAGTCGGGTGTATTCGAGTGAACTGGAAGAGTCGGTGCAGAGATTTTTGGAGTCGTTGGGGAAACTGAAGCGGGCTTACTTAACCCAGTTGGAGGAGAAGGTGTTGAGGGTGCTGGAGTCAGAGTACGATAGTGAAATAACTTGACTAAACAATTTTGCTAAACTGCCAGTCAATGTATTGCAGTTTCAATGAAAATATCAAAAATAAATCAAATGTAACTTTTAATTTTGATATAAAATTAATACACGCAATTTAAACTCTTTATTTTTCAATATTTTCTAAATATTTATTTATTGCTTTTTGTAATTGATAAACGCTAGGCTTTCTAAGCATTGTGTAGTGATTGCCAAGAATATTAATAATTTGTAATGCTTGTGTTGAAAATACTTGCCAATTTGAATTTAAATTATCATGAATAACACTTTTACTTGCACGAAGCAATAAAATGCTATTAACAGATTTTTTCGGATTATAGTCAATCAAAGCTTGGGTATTATTCTGAAAAACTTTCCATAGATGGTGAAAATGTTGACGTTCAAGGTATTGAGGTAAAAATTTAAATATTTTGCCTTGTTGCCAAAAATAATCAAGTTTTTCTTCTAGCTTAAGCTTTGTGAGATTTGTATATAGAGTATTAAGATGATCTAGATTTAAGTTTTCATCTCCTGTAGATCTAGCTATATCTTGAGCTAAATCAATTAATAGCCGATCTCGCTCGTAATAATTGATATTTATGGATTGTGTTTTTGAAATTGGTGCTTGGCTATCTAGTAAAGCAAGTAAGTCAACCTTTTGACCTTGCTTTTGTAATTGAGTTGCCATCTCAAAAGCTATTACACCTCCCATCGACCACCCTCCTAAAAGATATGAACCTTCTGGTTGAATAACGCGTATAGCTGAGATATATGCAGATGCCATATCTTCGATGCTAGTATAAGGCTTACATTCTCCATCAAGACCAAGCGATCGCAAACCGTAAAATGGTCTATCTAAACCAAAAGAACTGGCTAATTCGTAGTAACAAAAAACATTTCCCCCTACAGGATGAACAAAAAATAAAGGTTTTTTTGAACCGCGAGGTTGAATGGCTACTAGTGGAGATGGATTTTGAGAAGAGTGAATGTTTTGGCTAAGAAGAGTTTTAAGTTTTTCAATAGTAGCTTCTTGAAAAAGTTGAAAAAGTGATAATCTACATCCAAAGAGTTTTTCAATTTTAGCCATCAAGCGCACAGCTAAAAGTGAATGACCTCCAAGTTCAAAGAAGTTATCTGTAACACCAATGGGAGAAATACCCAAAACCTCTTCCCATATTTGCGTAAGTTGAAGTTCTAAGTCATCACGAGGTGCTACAAAATCTTTCTCTAAACTTGGTTGCTTGAATTCTAGTGCTAGAAGTTTTTGACGATCTACTTTACCATTAGGCATCTGTGGTAAGTTTTCTATCAGCATAAAAGCTGACGGAATCATGTAATCAGGTAACTGTTGTTTCAAGAAGATTCGTAGTTCTTTAGCAGTAGGTTGCTGCTTGTTGTTAGGGACTACATAGGCAATTAATTGCGTATCCCTTGCATCATTTAGATGAGTTATTACAACTGTCTCTTGCACATTTGGGTGTTGTGTTAGTGCAATTTCAATTTCCTCTAACTCTATACGATACCCTCGGATTTTTACTTGATTATCTATTCTGCCTAAGTATTCAATATTGCCATTTTGTAAATAACGGGCTAAATCACCAGTTTTATACAAGCGATTAAATTTTGAATTTTGAATTTTGAATTTTGAATTATTAAAAGGGTTAGGAATAAATTTCTCAGCTGTTAAATCAGGTCGATTCAGGTAGCCTCGTGCTAAACCAAGACCACTAATATACAATTCACCAGGGATACCAATAGGTGTAGGGTTGAGGTGTTTGTCTAGTATATAGATTTGGGTGTTGTCTATGGGGCGACCAATAGGTACACTAGCAATTTGGAAGTTTTCTGGCACATCAACAGGTTCGTAGATTGTTGCGCCAATAGTCGCCTCTGTTGGCCCGTAGGCATTAAGCCAGCGAACTTTAGTGCCTACCTGTTGCTGCCATAGTGCTAATTTTTCGCGTTGTGCTTGTTCCGTTCCCACAATTACCAAGCGCAATTTAGGCGGCAATGCAATGTTTGAATTAGATAATTCAGATACCCACTGATGCCAGTAGGCAGTAGGTAGATTTAAAACCGTAATTTTTTCTGACTCTAGGAATTGCTGGAAATTTGAAAAAGATAGTACCCAATCAGGGCGAATCACAACTGTTGAACCGCATAACCAAGATGGAAAAAGTTCTTCTGCGGCAACATCAAAGCTAATAGAGGCAAATTGTAAAACTTTATCATTTGACCGGAGTTGATAGATTTTGGCAACAGCAAGACTATGGTTTACCAAAGCTTGATGGGCAATGATTACTCCCTTGGGTGTGCCTGTAGAACCGGAGGTATAAATTATATATGCTAAATTTTGTGATTTAACCTCAGTTGGATATCGTTGCGTAATTGTTTCAGAAATATTATTTTGCCATGATGTATCTAGACATACAACCTTAACTTTGTGTAACGATAACTCTGTAATTAGCCGCGTTTGGGTAAGCAACACTAAAGGCTTGGCATCTTCTAAAATAAAAGCTAATCTTTCTTTTGGATAAGAAGGATCTAATGGCAGATATGCGCCGCCTGCTTTCAAAATTGCTAGGATGCCAATTACCATTTCTAATGATTTTTCCAGGCAAATTCCTACGAGTACTTCTGGTTTAACACCAAGTTGCTTGAGGTAATGGGCTAAAGCATCGGCTTGCTGGTTCAATTCTTGGTAAGTTAACTGCCGATCTGCAAAAACAACTGCCACAGCATTCGGTGTTTGCTCTACTTGATCTGCAAATAATTGGTGAATACAGATATCCTGGGGATAATCGGCTTGAGTATGATTCCAACTCACCAACAACTGCTGCTGTTCGGCTGGAGTCAATATCGGCAAGTCTCCGAGGCGTTGTTCTGGATTAACCACAATACCTGTTAACAAAATCTGTAAATGTTCCACCATCCGACAGATAGTGTTAGCGTTAAATAAGTCGGTGTTGTATTCTAATTCCCCATACAATCCACATTCCTTTTCTTGCATTACCAAACTTAAATCGAATTTGGCTGTTTGATTTTCTAGGGGGAGTAAATTCAAATCCAAACCAGGAAGTTTTAATTCTTCCATCGGAGAATTTTGGAGAACAAACATTACCTGGAATAATGGATTGTAGCTGGGGTTGCGTTCAGGCTGGAGTTGTTCTACTAAATACTCAAAAGGTAAATCCTGATGGGTATATGCAGACAAAGTACACTCCCGCACCTGATGAAGCAGTTCTTGAAAAGTAGGATTGCCCGCACAATTAGTACGTAGCACTAGGGTATTGGCAAAAAGCCCTATTAATCTTTCTAGTTCTTTATAGTTACGATTGGCGATCGCAGTTCCGATCAGAATATCATCCTGCTGACTGTAGCGGTAAAGCAAGGTGACAAAAGCTGTTAGCAGCGTCATGAACAATGTCATTTCCTCTTGACGACTTAGTGCTTTGAGTGCTTCAGTCAAGTCTGAGGATAAGGAGAAAGATTGTGTTTTCCCACAGAAGCTTTGTAGCGCAGGTCGAGGACGGTCTGTAGGCAATTGTAGTATGGGAGGATAGTTAATTAATTGCTGCTGCCAATAATTGAGTTGAGATTGGAGGCGATCGCCAGTTAACCACTGTCGCTGCCAAATAGCAAAGTCAGCATACTGTATAGGTAATTCTAGTAAAGGTAAAGGCTTGTTACTACAAAAAGCTGTGTATAATACTGCTACCTCTTGCAAAAGAATACCCATCGACCAGTTATCACAAATAATGTGGTGGATTGTAAACGAAAGTATATGTTCTGTTTCGTCTAACTTTATTAAAGTGGTTCGCAGCAATGGTGCTTCAGTTAGCTGAAAAGGACAGTTTGTTGCCTGTGCAAGCAACTTCAACGCTTCGGCTTGGCGTTGATGACATTGGGGTATTTCCCGTAAATCAATGAGTGACAACGATAAATGCAAATCAGGAGAGATTGTTTGAATCGGTTTTCCATCAATACAAACAAAAGTTGTGCGTAAAGCCTCATGACGACGCACTATTTCATTGAGGCTGTGTTGCAAAGCAGATAAGTTGAGTAAACCTTTCAGTCGCACAGCTACAGATTCGTTGTAAGAAGCGTTTTCACCTTCCCACTGGTTGAGAAACCATAGCCTTTGTTGGGCGAAAGATAAAGGAATTTCTTGATTTCGTGAAATGGGCTGAATGGATGTAATTTTAAGATTGACTTGACGAAGGAATGCGAGAATTTCTTGTTTGCGTTCTACTAATTGCGATCGCACGACAGATGACAATTTACCTTTGGGTGCGTCATAACGTAAATAATCGCCTTCTGCCCAAATTTTGATGTCTAAGCGTTTCAACTCAGATAAGAGTTCTTCGATAGGTTTCATAATAGGTGTTGCTCAATTGGGGCATGGTTTTTTCTCACGCAGAGACGCAGAGGCGCAGAGAGTGAGAGTTTGAGATAACGATTCATAAAACTCCTTGTTCGCGCTCATCATCCGAGTTATCGCTAACCATATCTGCGATATAATTTGCCAGACGCGCCACTGTTGGTTGCTCAAACAAACTGGCTAAGGGTAGTTCAATTTGCAATTCTTCCCGCATTCGCGCGATCGCTTGGGTTGCTTTCAAGGAATCGCCTCCTAATTCAAAGAAGTTATCGTGGATTCCGATTTGTGTAATCTTGGTAACTTCAGTAAAAATAGCAACCAAAGTAGTTTCAATAGAGTTACGAGGTGCAACACTGTCTGCTGAATTTTTTTCCTGAGTTGGTAATGGTAGAGCTTTTCTATCCACTTTGCCATTTGCTGTTAATGGTAAAGTATCAAGTAAAACATAAGCTGAAGGTTTCATGTATTCGGGTAATTTTTGCTGTACAAAAGTACGTAATTGCTCGGTAATAGCCTTTGGCTGTTGGATAGGTTGAGGCTTTAACCATTGTTGAGTTTGAGTATGGTCTATTTTGCCGCCGACAAAGCTGTGGAGTAAAATTTGACTGGATTCTAGGATGAAAAATTCACGTAATTCCGCAAATTCTAAGTAGCCAATAGGACAAAGACCAAGATGATATTCTGGTGCGTGGTTCATCAGCAATTGACCGATATAACCAGCTTCCAACAAACAAAAATCTTTCGCCAATTCGCCATACATAGGAGCGATCGCATTCAATTGTCCAATCAAAAATACTGAAAAAGCGGATTGTTCAAAAATAAGTTGATTGCTACCATAAATATTGCTGGCGATCGCCGATTCTGGATTTAGCAACACTAGGCTATGTTTGGCAGGATGATAATAGTAAAAACCAGCAGTCAATCCTGCTATGCGATGCGGTTTGACATATAGGTAAGTTTGAACTGGATAAAGACTACCAGCAGAAGGATAGCGATATTTTGGTAAAGGGAAGCCATCTAGGTGCAATTGTCGCAGACAGCCAAGAAACTGGCTAAACAGTTCTAAGGAAATAAGTTCGTTTTGAAAGTGACGATAACTCTGACGCTGTAAATAAGCTTGCTTGAGAACTTCATCAAAAGAGGCATCTGGTAATTTAACAATGGAATCATCAATTCTGGTTTGTCGCAATCCTGATTGTTTGAGCTTAAATTCAATCCTTTCTATAGGATCGAGCAATACATTAGGAAGTTGACTAGGTTTGTAGGCTTCAGGTTGTTGATGATTGGTTGGCACTATATAAGCTACTAATTGCTGATTCTCTCGTGACTCGCCCACAGCAGCCACTACCACCTCTTTAACGCTGCGATGTTGTTGTAGGGTAGCTTCAATTTCACCTAGTTCGATGCGATAACCATTAACCTTAACTTGAAAATCTTCTCGTCCTAAAAACTCAATATTGCCATCTGGTAAATACAGCCCCAAGTCACCAGTTTTGTACAACCGTTCTTTAGTTTGGGGATGAATGATAAAACTAGCATCAGTTTTATTTTGGTCTTGCCAGTAGCCTTGGGCAAGTCCAACACCACCAATATAAAGTTCTCCCACTACCCACACGGGACACTCTACCAACATTTGATTAAGCACATAAAACTGCTGGTTAGTCATAGGACGACCGTAGGGAATACTCTTCCAATGGGGATCAACTGTTGTTAGAGGATAGATAATTGACCAAATGGAGGCTTCTGTCGCGCCGCCTAAACTAACAACTTGGACATTTTCACAAACAGACTGAATTTGCGCGGGTAAACTTAAAGGCAACCAATCACCACTTAACAATACCAAACGCAACGATTGAAGTATATCGGCTTGATTATTTGCATACTCCATCAACATCTGCATCAAAGCAGGGACGGAATTCCAAACGGTGACTTGGTATTGTTGTATAAGTGTTAACCAGTGGGCTGGATCTTTAGAACTTGTCGCTTCTGGAATGATAATTGTCGCGCCGGCAGCTAATGTACCAAAAATGTCATAGACTGATAAATCAAAACTAAGAGAAGAAAGAGCTAAAACGCGATCGCCCGATCCAATAGCAAAGCGTTTGTTAATATCCAAGATAGTATTTACAGCCCCGCGATGGTCAATCATCGCTCCTTTGGGTAAACCCGTGGAACCAGAAGTGTAGATAACATAAGCAAGGTCAGTAGATGACTGCACTGTTTCTAAAGTTGGAATATCATCTACCAGCGTCAAAGTATCTATACAAAGACGTTGAATCGAGTCCGGCCATGTTAAAGTTGCATCTAGCCAGGACTGAGTTAACACTATCTGAACTTTTCCTTCTTGAAGTAAATGCCATTGACGTTCATGCGGTAATTCGGGGGCAATGGGTAAGTATGCAGCACCAGAGTGGAGAATTCCTAGTACCGCCACAACTTGTTCCCAACCTTTATCCATGACGACTGCTACCAATGTATTCGGTTGCACACCTAAGCGCCGTAGTTGATAAGCCAGTTGATTGGCTAAACAATCCAACTGTTGGTAAGTTAAAGTCCGGTTTGGGGTGATGACTGCCGGCTGATGCTGTTGTTGGGGTACTTGGGCAGCAAAGAGAGTGTGAAGCAATGCCTCAGATATTGGTGATGCAGTATCCTTGCGAGTTGTCAGTGGTTTTTGCTGTGTTACCGTTTGCCAGATTGTTTCTTCAGTAGCTAAAGAATCCAAAAGCCGACAATAAGCTGCAAACATATCGTCTAATAGCCCGGCTGGAAAAAGTTCTTCAACTGCATCCCAACTCCACATTAAAGCCCCGTCTCTTTCAGAAACCTGATGATCTAGCCAAACTTGGGGTGTCTGAGAAATGCTGTAAATTACCTTTCCTATTTTCTCTAACCCTAAAGTGTCTGGTTCGGGAGTACCTTGAGTTAAGGTACTAGTAAACACAATCGGTATAGCTGCTTTAGTTGTTCCTCCTTGGCTACGGGCTAATTCCCGCAAAACTTCCACACCACTGATATAACGATGTTCCAAGTCTTGCCAAAGCTGTTTTTGCAAACGTCGCGCTTTGGATAAAAAAGCTTCTGGAGTGGAATAATCCACAGCCAATAACGTCAGTGAAGTAAAGTCTCCGACAATTTCGTTAACTTGGGGATGGAGGGGGAGACGATTAAATAATGTCAAATTAAGTGTAAATTGAGGGTTTTTACTCCATAAACTCAAAATTTCGGCAAAGGCAGCTAATAAAACTCCCGAAGGTGTGACTCCTGCTTGAATAGCACGGGTTTTTAATTGTTGCCAAGTGGTTGGCTGCAAATGGGCGCTGCGACGCACAAAGCGGGGCTGTTTGATGGTACTGGGATGCTTTGCTAAAGGTAATTCTGGTGCAGGTGGTAATGTGGCAAGTCGTTGGAACCAATAAGCTTGGGAACGTTGATAAAGTTCTGTATTTTTGAGGGCTATTTCTGCTAAAACGTAATCTCGAAAAGAAACTTGCAATGGTGCTAAGACTGCCTGAGGATTTTGATAAAGCTGATACAACTGTGGTGCGAGAATTTCACCCAAACTCCAAGCATCGACGATTAAGTAATCAAAACTCAGATGTAAACGAATACGGCAATCATCTAAACGAGAAGCACGGATTTCAAACAAAGGTACTCGATCGGCTGCTAGTAATTGATGAGACATCCTCTGTCGTACAGCTTCTAACTGGGATGCAACGGCTGTAGGGTTTTGTCCGCGTAGATCGAGGATTTCTATGTGATAAGTCTCTATTTGTGGTAAAGTTCGCTGCTGTCCATTTGGTAAGACGATCGCACGTAACATATCATGATGGGCAATCAGCCTTTGTACAGCCAAATTTAACCGTTCTAAATCCAGGCGCTCCGTCTCCAACTCAATATAACCGTGAGTTGCCACATTCCCTAATTCAAATGCTTGACTACGCCCAATCCAGTATGCTTGTTGGACATCTGTTAAGGGAAAAGGTTGATAGCGTTGCCCAAGGTTTGGTGTAATTACAGGTAGAACGGGTATAACTTTCTCTGGATTTTGTTCTTTCTGAATTTGGGTAATTGCATCTGCTTGAGCTTTTATAGTAGGCGATTCAAACAGGCTACTCAAAGATAACTCTACCTGGAAAGCTTTGCACATTTGAGCAATGACCTGAGTTGCCAGTAAGGAATGTCCACCGAGTTCAAAAAAATCATCGTGGACACCGATAGACTCGACACCCAAGAGTTCTTGCCAGATATTAGCAATGGTTTGTTCTAGCTGATTTTGCGCTGCAACATAGGCATTTTTTAAATTTGGGCGAGAGTGTAGTGAGGTTGTGATTACTGGGGATTGTGGTTGAATCCATTGCTCAATCCGAGTTTTTAAATCTGCGGTAGAAATAATTACTTGATTTGATGTATTAAATAAAACACGCTGAAAAACTTCTACACCTTCATGGGGTGCGATCGCTAATTCTGCCAAAGTCGCACCTAAATTATTTGTTTCTTTTTCTGGATTAATTTTCCAGCCATCCCAATTTATGCTTAACCAAGGAATTTCGTTGGATTGGTTGCACTTGTGGGCAAAAGCATCCATAAACAAATTAGCCGCAGAATAAGCAACAAACCCCAATCCTCCTAGTACAGACGATAAAGAAGAAGTCAGCAAACAAAAATCAGGTTTTTTCCCTTGTAATATTTTTTGCAAGACATAAAGCCCGTGTACCTTGGCATGAAATTGTTGTTCGCATTGGGCTTGAGTTATTTGTTGAATCTCCCGAAAGCATTCTGGATTGAAAATTCCCGCCGCATGGATGACACCATGAATTTTACCAAAGCGATCGCTAGCTTGTTCAATTACTGCTTGCATTTGTTCTAAACTAGCAACATCAGCACTTTTGACCATAACCTCTGCGCCGTGTGCTTTTAGAGCTTGCACTTTTAGTATGTGCTGGCTAATTTTATCTTCAGGATCGTGAGTGTCTAACCATTGCTGCCAATCTTCTGTAGCTGGTAACAGCGAACGTCCAATCAAAATTAATTTTGCTTGTACAGTCTTTGCTAAATATTCTGCTAACGCAAAGCCAATACCACCCAAGCCACCAATAATTAAATAAACGCCTCCTTCTCGTAACCCAGGTTTTTCTGCATCAGGCGTTTTCAATGGTGCAGGTTCAAAAGTTTGTATCCATCGCCGATTTCCACGATAGGCAACAATTGAGTTAGGCACTTCTGCCACCATTTCCGCTAGAACAAAATCTATGAGCTTTTCCTCATAGCAACTAGGCGAAATAAGACTACCAATATCTATATTTTGGCAAGTCATATAAGGATATTCTTGGGGAATCACCAAACAAGCCCCTAACACAGTAGCTTTTTCTGGAGAAAGAATTTCTTCCCCCGTCACCATTTGAATATTGTTAGACACAACCCCAATTTTGATTTGCTTGCCTAGATGTTGTTTACCTAGTGCCTGAACAATAAATAGTAAGCTGTAAAAGCCTAAATCTTGGGTTTGATTAAACAACTCAATTTCTGAAGATGGGCTTTCATTTGTTGTGATACTCCACAAATGCAAGATTGTTTGAGGGATTTTGCCCAAGACGCGGAGTGTATCAAACAATGCCTGATAATCTTCGGATTTTTGCGGATTTATAACATAGGTGCAATTATCAATCTGGGTAAACTGCTGCCCTACCTTCACAGTTATTACATCCTGATTTCCTGTCACCAGCCTGTTTAGTAGTCGAGAACCAAAACCACATTCATCGATGAATATCAGCCAACATCCTATATTGGCTTTGTGGAAAGGCTGAGGTAATCTAGTTTGCTGCCAACAAGGTACATAAAACCAATTGGTAATATCCGGCTTTTTAGCCAAGTTTGCTGGAGAAATATCTGTGATTTTGGCTGGTTTTTCAGGCTCAATCCAATAACGTTGGCGCTCAAAGGGATAGGTTGGTAACGGGACGCGATAGCATTGCTGATGCTGATAAAAACCAGACCAATTAACCTCAACACCTGTTAGCCAAAGCTGACCGAGTGAGTTTAACAAACACTGTGTATCTGACTGATGTTTTTGGGGATGGGGAAGAGTAGTAAGTATAACTTTCGGACTAAAAGAAAGTTTTTCCCCAATCATTCTTGCAAACGTACTCAAAGTATGACCAGCACCAACCTCCAGCAAAACCTGTTCTGGTTCTTGTAACAACAATTGCACGCCTTCAGCAAAAAGTACTGTTTGGCGTAAATGTTGTAACCAATAATTGGGGTCTGTAGCTTGAGTAGCCGTAATCCAAGTACCAGTTAGATTTGAGATATACGGAATTTGCGGTGGTTGGAAGTTAATCTTTTTTACTTCCTCTGCAAACGCTAGCAAAATAGAATCCATCGTTGCAGAATGAAAAGCATGGGAAGTGTGGAGATGACGAGTTTTGACACCGTTTTTATTGAGATGATGTTCTAGTTGTGCGATCGCCTCTACATTACCAGAAACAATACACAATGAAGGAGCGTTAATTGCCGCTAGAGAACAATGTTCATTTAAAAAGGGTTGTACGTCCACCGCAGACAAGGAAACAGCCAACATTGCTCCTAGAGGCGTTTGTTGCATCAGCCGTCCTCGTGCTGCTACTAATGCTAAAGCCTCTGCTAAGGAGAAAACACCAGCAAGATGAGCTACTACATATTCCCCAATACTATGACCAATCATTGCTTGCGGTTGAATGCCCCATGATTTTAACAATTTGGTTAAAGCGTACTCAATGGTAAACAGTGCTGGTTGGGTAATTGCAGTTTGTTGTAACTGCTGGGTGGCAATTTCAATCTCTATCGGAGCAGGATACAGTACACAGCGCAAGTCTAGCCCTAGATGTGGTTGTAGAATTTCTGCACACTGGTCAACTGCTGCTTGAAAAATTGGCTCTGTTTGATACAATTCCCGACCCATATTTACATACTGCGTACCCTGACCAGGAAACATAAAAACTACAGGTGGATTGTGGCATTCTTGATAGCTTGATAAAACTCGTGGTGAGTCTGGGCTTGTCAGAGTGATGATTGCATCTTCTAAGTTTTGACAAACTAACATCTGGCGATGGTTGAAAGCCCGGCGACCAATGCCCAAACTGTAAGCAACATCCGCCAGATTGAGGTCAGAATGTAGTTTGAGATGTTGAACCAGATTTACTGTTGCTGTCTCCAAGGCAGAGCTAGTTTTAGCCGATACTACTAGTAATTGATAATTTCTCCCCTGCTCCCCATCTCCCCTGCTCACGCCAGTTGCTACAACGGATAGCGAAGCGGTAGCGAATCCTTGAGCGTCGGGAACCTCCGCAACGCACTGGCTCCCCTGCTTTCTTACAGATGGGGCTTCTTCCACAACGATGTGAGCATTTGTGCCGCCAATACCAAAAGAACTTATCCCGGCACGGCGAGGAGTACCATGAGGTTCCCAAGCAGAAAGAGTAGTGTTGACGTAGAAGGGGCTATTGGCAAAATCAATTTGCGGGTTCGGTTCCTGAAAGTGCAAGCTGGGCGGAATTTGCCTATGTTTGAGAGCAAGGACGGTTTTGATAAATCCTGCCACACCAGCAGCCGTATCTAAATGACCAATGTTAGTTTTGACTGAACCAATGGCACAGAAACCTTTTTTTTCGGTATTAGCACAAAACACTTGATTAAGGGCAGCAATCTCGATGGGATCGCCTAAAACTGTGCCAGTACCGTGAGTTTCGATGTAAGTGATGCTTTCCGGTTCTACGCCAGCTAAAGTATAACTCTCGGCGATCGCTTTGGCTTGTCCTGCCATACTAGGAGCTGTGTAACCTACTTTCACAGCACCATCGTTGTTGATGGCCGATCCTTGAATGACTGCATAAATATAATCTCTATCGGCAAGGGCTTCTTCTAGCCGTTTTAATACTACAATTCCCACACCACTACCGCTTACCGTGCCGTTAGCTTTGGCATCAAAGGCGCGACAGTGACCATCAGGAGCAAAGATTCCTCCTGGCTGATAGGTATAGCCAACTCGATGGGGTACGGCAATAGAAACACCGCCAGCTAAGGCGATATCGCTTTCACCAGCAATCAAACTTTGGCAAGCATAATGAATGGCAACTAAGGAAGTAGAACAAGCAGTTTGCACCACAACACTGGGGCCAGTCAAATTTAATTTATAGGAAATCAGGGTGGAGAGAAAATCGCGATCGTTACCCAACCAAATTTGATAGCTGCCTACCGAATCAATTAATTCTCGATTGGCAAGTATATTATTTAATAGATAAGTACTCTGACTTAAACCAGCATAAACTCCAATTCGACCAGGATAAATATCACTGTTGTAACCAGCGTTTTCTAAACTTTCCCAGGCACATTCTAAGAAAATTCGGTGTTGCGGATCTGTAATTGTGGCTTCTTTAGGATTAATGCCAAAAAAGGACGCATCAAATAGTTCGATGTTTTCTAAGACACCCTTGGCTTTCACGTAGTTACTATCTTGCAATAGTGAAGGAGTAACACCCATTGCCATCAGTTCTGCATCCGATAAAGCAGTAATTGACTCAACGCCATTACGTAAATTATCCCAAAACTCATTGATATTGTTAGCTCCAGGAAACCGACCTGCCATACCAATGACAGCGATCGCATCAGGGTTAGTTGATAATACTGCTTGATTCATAAAACCTCTTAATAACTTCGGCGCTGGCGTTGTTGTCTTAAGGCATCTCTGCGGTTTTGGGTGGGAGTGCCAGTTGGTTGTAACGATGGTTTTTGACTGAGATATCGAGATAAAGAATTGATGGTTGGGTAGTTAAATAAATCCATCATTGATAAGTTTTTGTATTGTAATTGTTGCAACTGGTTGAAAACACGCACCAATAATAAAGAGTGACCACCTAAATCAAAAAAATTGTCATAAATTCCCACTTTTTCCACAGTAAGAACTGCTTGCCAAATATCAGCGATCGCTTGTTCAATTTCAGATTGCGGCGCAACGTAAGTATTTTCTTTTTTTAGATATAAGCCTATTAAATTCAACAACCGTCTACGGTCTACTTTGCTATTAGGAGTTAAGGGAAAAGTTTCTAATAATATAAATTCACTAGGTATCATGTAGTCGGGTAACTTCTGCTTCAAAAAGTTCCGCAACTCATTATTTGTAAGATTTTGCTGGTTGGTAGAGACTATATAAGCGACTAATTGCTGATTGAGCAAAACTACAGCCTGTTTCACCCCTGCATATTGATTAAGTACTGCCTCAATTTCTCCTAGTTCTATCCGAAAACCCCTGAGCTTTACCTGGTCATCAATCCGTCCTAAATATTCAATACTGCCATTTGGTAAGTAACGAACTAAATCACCAGTTTTGTACAATTTTAAATTTTGGATTTTGGATTTTAGATTGTAAAAAGGATTAGGAATAAATTTCTGAGCCGTTAACTCAGGTTGATTTAAATAGCCTCTAGATAAACCAGAACCCCCGATGTGTAATTCCCCCGCGACTCCTCTCGGCACGAGTTCACCATGTTGGTCAAGAATGTACATTTGTGTGTTGGCAAGGGGGCGACCAATCGGCACAATACCGTTCTCTATTTCTACTTTGCAAACTGCTGACCAGATGGTAGTTTCTGTAGGGCCGTACAGATTCCATACAGATGCACATTTTTGGCATAGTTGATTGGCTAAATGTCTAGGAAAGGCTTCACCACCACAAAGAATTTTTAGTTGAGAATTGCCCTGCCATCCTGCTTCTAATAGCAGCTGCCAAGTTGCTGGCGTAGCTTGCATAATTGTTGCTTGAGATTTATTTAACCAAGCTGACAATTCCACACCATTTGTCGCTACTTCTCGACTGACCACAATGACACGCGCACCAACTGTTAAAGGCAGAAAAATTTCTAAAACCGCAATATCAAAAGCTAAAGTTGTCACAGATAAAAGAATATCTTGCTCTTTTAGCTCCAAAGTTTCACCTGTAGAGTACAAAAAGTTAACGACAGCACTATGAACAATTTCTACTCCCTTGGGTCGTCCTGTTGAACCAGAAGTAAAGATGACATAAGCTAAGTTTTGAGTATTAGTTTGGCTAGTAAGGTTGCATTGATTTTCTGTGGCGATCGCTTGCCAATCAGTATCTAAAAATACTAATTTTGCTGTATTTTCTGGTAGCGTTGCTGCCAATTTTTCTTGAGTTAATAGCACTGATACTTGAGCATTTTCTAAAATCAAAGCCAAGCGTTCTTGAGGATATATTGGATCTAGAGGTACATAAGCCCCCCCAGCTTTAAGAATCCCCAATAAACCTATTACCATTTCAATCGAACGCTCAACATATATACCTACTAATACTTCTGTTCCTACACCTAATTTTTGTAGATAACGTGCGAGTTGATTGGCGCGAGTATTAAGTTCGTGGTAAGTAATTTCCTGCTCTTGATAGGCAACAGCAACCTTATTTGGTGTTAGTTCTACTTGAGCTTCAAATAAATGATGAATACATTGATTGAGAGGATATTCAACTTCTGTGTTGTTCCACTCCACCAATAATTGATGTTCTTCCGTGGCACTTAATAAGGGTAAATTTGCTAGATGCTGGTCTGGATTATCTACTACACCTGCTAGTAATATCTGAAAATGTTCTACCATCTGCCGAATTGTATCGGCACTAAATATATTCGTGTTGTACTCAAAATTACCCCGCAGTTCTTCAGCGTCTACTTGTAGTGACACACTTAAATCAAATGTGGCAGCTTGACGCTCAACGTTCAAGAAACTGGTATTTAAACCAGGGAGTTTGAAGTCTACCATTGGGTTATTTCCAAGGGCAAACATAATCTGAAATATCGGGTTGTGGCTTAAGTTCCGTTCCGGCTGAAGTTTTTCTACTAAATATTCAAAGGGTAAGTCTTGGTGGGCATAAGCGTCTAATGTTACTTCTCTGACTCTATGCAACAATTCTCGAAAGGTAGGATTGCCACTCAAATCAGTACGTAAGACTAAAGTATTGACAAAAAAGCCAATTAGTCCTTCTAACTCAGTGCGATCGCGATTAGCAATAGGTGAACCGACTACAACATCATTCTGTCCACTGTAGCGGTAAAGCAATGTCTTGAAGGCAGCAAGCAAAGTCATAAACAGAGTAACCCCTTCCCGATTGCTCAGTGTTTTAAGTGCCTCAGTCAAATTTGCAGGTAAGAAAAAAGGCTCTGATGCACCGCGAAAGCTTTGAATCGGCGGACGGGGATTATCTGTAGGCAACTCTAATAGAGGAATTTGGGCTAATTGCTGCTGCCAATAAGCTAATTGAGATTTGAGTGTCTCGCCTTGAAGCCATTGTCTTTGCCAAATAGCAAAGTCAGCATATTGAATTGGTAATTTGGGAAGAGGGGAAGGTTTACCAGCACAGAAAGCTTGATAAAGACTAGTTAATTCACGCAAAAATATTTCTATCGACCAGCCATCAAAAACTATATGATGTACCGTGAATAGCAAAACACGATCTACATCACTTAAACATATCAAAGTAATTCGTAGCAATGGCACTTCAGCCAAATTAAAAGAGTGTTGTGCTTCAGATATTGCCAAACGTTGAATCTCTGCTTCTTGTTCAATTTTGGAGAGATGCTGTAGGTCTACCACAGGCAGATTTAAAGTTAAATTAGAAGCTATGACTTGAACAGGTTGGTCATTAATAAGGGTAAAACTTGTTCTTAAAGCTTCGTGGCGACGGACAATTTCATTAAAACTCTGATGCAGTGCGGTTTGATTGAGTTGCCCTTGCAGGCGGACAGATGTGGAGATATTGTAAGCAAAAACATCTGATTCTAATTGGTTGAGAAACCACAATCGCTGTTGAGCAAAGGAAAGCCGATAAGGCTCACTTCTTGTTGTGTGAGGAATAATCTGTGTTTGTGGGGTACTAGTTTGGGCGATTATCTCTACTAATTCTGCAACGGTAGGCGCATCAAATAAACTACGTATAGGCAGTTCAATTTTAAAAGCTTTATTTAATCGGGAAATAATCTGAATTGCTAATAGTGAATGCCCACCTAACTCAAAAAAATTATCGTAGATACCTACCTTCTCTAGATTTAAAACTTGTTGCCAAATATCCGCCACAATTTGCTGTGTTGCTGTTTGCGGTGCGACAAAATAATTTTCCGGTTCTGGTTGTATTCGTTCGGCAGTTAGTAATGCTCGACGGTCTATTTTCCCATTGGATAAAAGAGGCAGTGCTTTTAAAAATATAATTTCTGACGGAATCATATATTTAGGTAGTTTCTGTTCGAGAAAATACCGCAATTCTGAAGTTTTAGGCGTTGATTGTGGGTGCGGCACTATATAAACAACCAAGCGTTTTTCATCAACTTGATTTTGCGCCTGAACAATTGCAGTCGAAACACTAGAATGCTGGTGTAAAACTGCTTCAATTTCACCTAACTCAATGCGAAATCCTCTAATTTTTACTTGGTCATCTATACGTCCCAAGTATTCAATATTGCCATCAGGTAAGTAACGAGCTAAATCACCTGTTTTGTACAGTTTGTTACCCTCGGAATTGAAAGGGTTAAGAATAAACTTTTGAGCAGTCAAATCAGGTCGATGCAAATAACCCCGCGCTACTCCTACACCAGCAATGTGTAACTCACCTGGAACACCAATAGGGACAGGACGCAAATACTTATCTAAAATATATGTCTGCATATTAGAGATTGGGCGACCAATGGGTACAAAATTGCGATCGCTATCTCGTTGGCAATGCCACCAAGTTACTTCGATTGATGCTTCTGTCGGCCCATAAAGATTATATAATTCTGCATTTACGTGAGCAAAAAAACTCTCTTGAATGTCAAAAGAAAGTGCTTCTCCACTACAAAAAACTTGTTTGAGACTTTGGCATTTTTCTAATTCTGCTTCATTTAGAAACACTGCTAACATTGATGGCACAAAATGAACAATAGTAATTTGTTGCTGGGCAATTAAGTGAACTAAATAATTACTATCTTGATGACCATCTGGTTTAGCTAATACTAGACTTGCACCTGCTAAAAAGGGTGAGAAAATTTCCCAAATAGAAACATCAAAACTTAAAGGGGTTTTTTGTAAAAATCTATCTGCGGTTGTGAATTGAAAAGTCTCTTGCATCCACAACAAGCGATTATTTACACCTTTATGATTATTCATTACTCCTTTGGGCTTTCCTGTTGAGCCAGAAGTATAGATTACATAGGCTAAATTATCTGGAGTTAGATTATTAACAGGGTTTTCTAAACTTTCCTGGGCAAATTGCTCCCAGTCCCTATCTATACAAATGACTTGCGCTTCATGTTCTGGAATTAAATCTAACAATGGTTGTTGAGTTAATAAGACTGGTGTTTGTGTATCGGCTAACATAAAACCTAGACGTTCCTGTGGATAGCTAGGATCTAGTGGTATGTAAGCTCCTCCAGCCTTGAAAATAGCTAACAGCCCAATGATTAAATCTATAGAGCGTTGCATACAAATGCCAACTAAAACCTCCGGAGCTACCCCGAACTTTTGCAGATAATGTGCTAGTTGATTAGCTCGTTGGTTCAACTCTCGATATGTTATCTTTTGGTCTAGAAAAACAACAGCAACTGCATCGGGAGTTTGTTCTACTTGAGTTTCAAAAATTTGATGAAGGCATTGAAACGCTTGATAGTCTCTATGGGTGTTGTTCCAAGTAAATAAAACTTTTTCTTGTTCTGCTTTATCTATAATTAGTAAATTATTTATGGTTGCTTTTTCTTCAGTTAAGATACTTTCAATTAATGTTTTAAATTGTTTTGATAAATTTCTGATAAAATCCAATGCAAACGAGTTTGAATTATAATTAAATTCTATATCAATAGAATCTTTTCTATCAATACAATTAAGTTTAATTTTAAAAGGTGATAAACAGACATATTTCTGTTTATCATAAAATGAAACCCCATCAGCTAAATACGTTTGCCGATAATCTTGAAAATCAAAACAATATAAATGAGGCGGTAAAATATGAGAATTATCTGTTGTTCTGATGATTTGATCCCAAGCAAAATACTCTTGCCAAGAATAAGCCTCACAAATTGCTGCATCAACTTGTTGTAACACTTGAATACAAATGTCTTCAGCTTCTAAGTGAGAGTGAATTGGTAAATATTGAGCTAACAAACCAAATGTAGTTTCTAATTCTGGGTATGAACGCCCATTGTAATTAGTTCCGATGACAATATCAGACCGATCCGTAAGATGCCAAAGTAAAATTTTCCACCCAGTCAGAAAAAAAGCAGATTTTGATATTTGATGTCTTTGAATAAATTCTTCTACTTGATTTACCAAACCGCAAGTCAGTTTGATAGATAAAGCTTCTGGTTCAAATTCTTTATCTTTAAAATTATCCTTTTCAAAAGGAAGTTGAAGATTTAAAAAATCTGATATTTGCTTGTTGTGCCAATAATCTCTGCCCAATTCTAACTCTTCATCAGTTAATAACTCATTTCTCCATGCAGAAAAATGTACATACTGTAAAGGAGAATTGTTTAAGCAATTATATTTGTTACTATATAAAAGAGTGATTTCATGTAATAAATTATCCAGGCTTATAGAATCAGCGCAAAGGCTGGGTAAGGTGACGATAAAAATATATTTTTGTTCTGATATTTTTATTAACTTTACATGAAATAAAGAAGAAACAGCATAATTAAATTTGCATTGATTATCTGTTGTTAAAAATCCTGTAATTTGACTTTCTTGCTCATCAGCATTTAGATCAGTCCAATCTAATTCTTGCCAATTTAGAATACTGGTACTACTAATAACCTGAACAGGAAACTCTATATTTGATAATATTTTGAATGTCGTGCGAAGAATTTCATGCCGATTAACCAACCCTTGAAAAGCTTTTTGTAAAGCTTCCACGTTCAATTTTCCATCAATTAAAACACTCATCTGTGTTCGATAAACTGAACTGTCTTGCTGTAACAGCCAGATATTCTTTTGCTGGGGTGATAGTTCAAAGCCTTCAATCATACTCTGTGTTCCTCTGCGCTTACCTCAGCGCACCTTTGCGTTTAAAATTTTATATATTTTGCAACTAAAGATTAAAACGACTTTGTAAAAAGCAAGTACCTAGTAGCATCAATAAAGCTGGTTCTAAATTAATACGCTGACTTTCTTTCATAGTTGCAAGTCCATCTAAGAGTGTAGCGATCGCCGATTGATTAAAAAATGGTACAGATGCCATAACTGAACTCCGCAACACATCTTGAATTAAAATATAAAGAGAATTATTAGTTGTAATAGTTACAGGTGGAGCCGTAAAAGGTTGTTTTGGACGAGTGTAGACTGTATCAGTCAGAAAAGGTCTAGCCGCTTCTCTTAGCACATATTTTTCTTTCATCCCCCGAACTAATAAAGAAACTGGCATTTCACGTACTAATTCAAAAAGATGATGATCTAAAAAGGGTAAACGTACCTCGATCGCATTAGCCATTTCTAAACGTTCAGCAAACAAAATATAGTTAGGTAAAATTGACTTAGACCACAAATATAAAGATTGAATAACTGGTTCTCTTCCTAAAACTTGTTCTTTTATATCAAATTGGTTTAAAAACTTGCCATAAACATCTAGGTCAGAATAATCAGAGGTATAATCAGGATTGAGAAGCAAGTTAAAAACAGAACGTTTAACTGCTATTTCTTTTAACCAAGAAGGGATAAATCCTAATTTCTGCTCTACACTAGCTAAAGCGGTTGGTGTTTTTTGAATAGAATTATTGAAAAGTAAATCTTGGCGTGAATGACTATACCCTGCCAAAATTTCATCCGAACCTTCCCCAGATAAAACAACTTTATAACCCGATTGTCGGACTACACGACTTTGTATATATCTCGCTACACCATGTGAATTTACACCCAAAGTTTCAGCGTGCCAAATTGCATCAGCAATATGTTCAGCAAAATCAGATTGATTAAGCCGAATTACTTGAAAATCAGCACCAACATATTTTGCTGTTTCACGAGCGATAGGTTCTTCATCATAGGCTGGGCGATCAAACGAAACATTAAAAGCGCGGATTGGATCGCAACTAGATTTTGCTGCTATTCCCAAAACAGCTGATGAATCAATACCGCCACTCAAGAAACTACCTACAGGTACATCAGCCCGTAGTCGAATTTGCACAGCTTCTTCTAATTTATGACGGAATAGTTCAATATATTCATTATCCTGACGTTGTGGGATTTGTTGATTAACTATTGGATAATCCAGATCCCAATAGCGAGTAATTTGACTTTGATTGGGCGTTGCTAACAAATAGTGTCCAGGCGGAATTTGCTTGACACCTGCAAACAAAGTGCTGTCTTGATTGACGTAAATGAATAACTGCTGAAAATATGATTCATAATCCCAACTGGCGGGAACTCCAGCAGCAAATAAAGCTTTGGCTGCTGATGCTAGATAAAGTGTGTTACCAACTGTAGTGTAAAAAAGTGGTTTAATTCCAAAGCGATCGCGTGCTGCAAATAAAACCTGTTTCGCCTCATCCCACAAGATAAATGCAAATTCACCCCGGAGATATTGCAGACATTCAGTGCCAAATTCTTCATATAGATGAAGTACGATTTCGCTATCAGAACGGGTTCTCAGTCGATGACCTAAGTTTTTTAATTGATGCTGAATTTTTTCATAATCATAAAACTCCCCATTCACGACAACGTGTAACTTTTCATCTTCATTGGTTATTGGTTGATTGCCTGTTGCTAAATCGATAATACTAAGTCGAGTATGCCCTAATCCCACTTTTTGGTGGTCAGCAACCCAATGTGATTGGCGATCGGGGCCGCGATCGCGCAACTGTTGTGTAGCCTTGGTTAATGCTTCTACTATAATTGGTTCTTGTCTAGAAAAAATGCCTACAATACCACACATCTATAATAAACTCCCCATAAAAACTATCGGTAAATTTGATTTTTGCGTTGCGATATTATTTACTTGTAGGCAACAAAATAACTTTCGCGTGATTTATCTGGTTCACTATAATAAACACGAACTTGCTTAAAACCTACATTTTCTAAAGCAAATATAATTTCATCTGCGGCATAAGTTTTAACTAACATGATGTCGTCAAAACGTTGCCAATTTTTTTCAATAAATTTAAAACCAGTAATTTTGATTTGACCTATCTTCTCTTCTGGATTATAAATATGTTTTACAATCCAGGCACAATCATCTTTGGCATCACTTAAAACAATATCATTCCAGCCAGCTTGAAACCCTTGTTCTAACAAAATATTAAAGACAAATAAACCATTACAACATAATGCTTTGTAAACACTCTCAAAAGCACTTCTCAATTCTTCACAAGACATAAAATGATTGAAAGCACCTGTAGAAATTGCTCCCTCAAAAACAGGTAATAATTCAAAATAACGTGCATCACTGCAAATAAATTCTCCATTGCTGGCATTTTCACGAGCATAATGCAGCATTGCTTCTGAGCTATCAATTCCTGTGACTTTATATCCTTTGTTTAACAACATCTGTGCTAAACGACCAACGCCACAGCAAATATCAAGAATATTAGAACCAACAGGCAGCTTTGATAAAAATAATTCGTGAATAAATGGCAAATTATATTTAAGATAATCTTGACTATAATATTGATTATTAACTGAAGCAATAAGATTGTAGTCGGGATGAGTAATTGTAGAAGACATAATTTTATGAAATTACAATGGTTTTTGGTTGAATGTTTTTTAATTTATTAGCAGCTATATTTCGCATTCTTTCTAAATCATCAGCTTTTTGTTGATTTTCATATTCCTGAATTAAGTTAACTAAATTTTCCAGTTGTGTATTAGGTTCTTCCCCGAAAGCATTAAATAATATTTGCAAGTAATTTAGGATTCTAGTAATGTTTATAAATTTGAAAAAAGATGAATCATAGTGAGCCACTAGACCTAAGCTTGAACCAAGTAATAAGATAAGTGTGAGGGGATAATTAGAGCGTGAAAACAAAGAAACGTTATTAATTTTTAAATTAGTTGTAGATAAGCGAGAAATATCTACTAAAGAGTTCTGACACGCTAACAAACTTTCAAATAATGGTAATCCCCCAGAAACTTCACTCCAACTTTGAATGTTTATCAAAGGAGTATGTTCATACTGGCGTAGTTGGTTATATTGAGACTGGAGTTTTTTTAACCAAGGTACGAGTGAATCTTGAGGAGAAATTTGCACTCGCGTTGGTAAAGTGTTAACGAAAAGACCTACTATTGATTCAACTCCTGGTAAAGTTACAGGACGACCAGACATAACAGTACCAAATACCACATCTTTTTCCTTGCTATAGTGGCTGAGTAACAAAGCCCAAGCACCAAGAAATAAAGTATTTAAAGTTAGATGGTGGTGTTTTGCAAAGGATTTAAGTTTTGCTGTAACAGTTGCAGATAGTTGAATCTGTTGTTGAGCATAGTTGTCTTTTTTATCATAGTTAAAACTGCGGTTAATTGCCAAAGAAGTTGTTTTTTTGAATCCCATAAGTTTTTGTCGCCAAAAGGCTTCTGCTGCTGATAAATCCTGCTTTTTCAACCAAGCTATGTAATCCCGATAGGGACGACATGATTGTAATTGCAGATTATCACCTTGGCAAAATGCTTCGTAAAGAGTAAAAAATTCTTTTAGTAAAATATCAGTACACCAACCATCTAATATCAGATGGTAAGTAGTCCAAATCAGCTGATAAACTTCCTTATCAAGACAAATCAAAGTTAGTCGCATCAAAGGCGGTTCAGAAAGCTGAAAACTACGCTGACGGTCTAGTTCTAGAAAAGTATTTAATTGTTCTTTCTGCTTATAATTCGAGAAGTTCTGCCAATCATACTGCTCTATTACCAGTTTCACACGCCGATATACTACTTGAACTGGTTTATCTAAATTCTTGGAAATAAAACCTGTTCTTAAACTAGGATGGCGTTCTACAATTTGCTGCCAAGCTTTATTAAAAGCAGAGAAATTTAGTTTTCCTTGTAATGTACATAAAATTTGCTCCAAATACATTCCTGAATTTGGTTCCGCCAGGATGTGAAATAGCATCCCTTGTTGGGTTGGCGAAAGAGTGTAAATGTATTCAACATCTTCAAGTTTCATGTTAACTGAAAAGCTCGTTTAGCTCTGATTGACTTAACTCTGATTCTGGAAAGTCTGAAGGTGGAAAACTAGTTAAATTTTCAGATTGCGCTTCTTCGCTGTTCGTAGGAGTAAGCAAAGTTGTTTCCGTGATTTTTGCTAATTCAGCAATAGTTGGATAATCAAACAGTTGATTAGTCGTCAGTTGCCAACCTAATTGATTTGCTTTGGCAATAATTTGAATGCTCTGAATAGAATCTCCTCCCAACTCGAAGAAGTTATCATAAATACCCACCCTTTCAATACCAAGAACTTGACTCCATATACTTGCTAGTACTTTTTCAACTTGTGTTGTAGGTTCTACATAGTTTTCTTCTATCTGTGCGTTTTCTTCTTGGAGGAAGAGATTTAGTAGTTCACGTTTTTCTGGTGATAGTTGTTCAAGGCGTTCCAAAAAATCACTCATTTTTTGTTTCTCTAGTTTATTCAGGTTGTAAAGTTAACATTTTCTTTTGAGCAAGTATAAGTTGTGCTTCTTCGTCAGAAATTTGTTCTAGCTTTTGTAAAAGATGGGCTATTTTCATCTCATTCATGAATTTTTGATTAGGTGCTGGTAAATTCCGACGGTCAACTTTGCCATTAGGAGTCAAAGGCAAGGTATCTAAGATTATGAAATTGTTAGGTATTTTGTAAGCTGGCAATTTCTGTTTTAAGAAATTTCGTAATTGGCTGGTGCTGGGTGCAATATCAGATGTTACAACATAGGCTAGTAAATGTTTTTTGCCTAATTCTTCTTTGGCTAAAACCACCGCATTTTTGACTTCTGGGTGTTGTTTTAATACTGTTTCAATCTCTTCTAATTCAATGCGATATCCATTGATTTTGACTTGATAATCGCGGCGACCAATAAATTCGATATTGCCGTCAGGAAGAAAACGCCCTAAATCTCCTGTTTTGTAGAGAATATCACCTTCTCGATCGCTGAATGGATTAGGAATGAATTTTTGGGCGGTTAATTCAGGATGATTTAGATATCCACTGACTACACCTTCTCCGCCAATATATATTTCTCCCACAACTCCAATAGGTACAGGTTGTAAGTAGATATCTAGCAAATATATTTGGGTGTTAGAAATGGGGCGACCGATGGGAATAGCATGGCTTGATTCATAGTCTTGACAATTGCAGACACTACTCCAGACGGTTGCTTCGGTCGGCCCGTATTCATTGAAAAGTGATGTTTGGGGTAATAGTTGACGGTGATGTTTGACTAAGACGGGCGAACAAGTTTCTCCCGCAACAATTACGGTACGCAGAGAAATTAATTCAGTTGGTTGGATATGGTCTAATAATAGTTTATACAAAGAAGGAACACTCAACCAATGGGAAATTTGATGTTGCGCGATCGCCTTTCCTAAATGCCAAATATCTCTTTGTCTATCTTCGTTAATTAATACTAAGGTTCCTCCTTGGCATAAAGTCCAGAAAATCACCGCCACTGAACTATCAAAGGCCAATGAAGGAATTAATAAAAAACTGCGAACGGGTTCTGAGTAATAAGCAATTCTAGCACTGGTAGAATGCACTAAATTTTTATGATTAACTGGTACTCCCTTCGGTTTGCCAGTAGACCCAGAAGTATAAATAATATAGGCTAAATGATTTGGCTCTGTGCAGTTAATGAGCTTATCTTGGCTACTTCTTGTTATTAATTCCCAGTCTGTATCCAGGCAAATAACTGTCATTTGACCTAAGCTATTAACTAATGACTTTTGACTAACGACTAATGACACCCCAGCATCTTGCAGTATGAAATTAATATGCTCTAGCGGATAGGCAGGATCTAGCGGTACGTATGCGCCACCAGCTTTAAGAATACCTAATATCCCTACGATCGTTTCTATAAAACGTTCTACATAAAGTCCCACGGGTACATCAGAGCTTACCCCTAAATTTTGCAAGTAATGAGCAAGTTGATCGGAACGTTCGTTGAGTTCTTGATAAGTTAACTGCTGATTCCCAAACACTAACGCTGTTGCATCCGGTGTCTGCAATGCCTGATTTACAAACCATTGATGAATGAGCAATTTTTCGGGATATTCCCTACTTGTATCATTCCATATCAATAACTGATGCTGTTCATTAACAGGAAGCAAACATTGAGACTCATAGCGATCGCTTGGTTGGTGAGACATAGCTGTTAATGTCTCAAAATAGTAACCGCCAATGGCTTCTAGTTGAACTTGATTAATCTTGGTGAGGTCGCATTCTAAATCAAGTTGAATATTATCCGAAAATGGCTCTCGGTTAAACTCAACTCTTAAAGCAAAATGGGTTTCACCAAAACCTTGCGCGCCGATAATTTCTAAACCTGTTAATGATTGAAGATTCTGGAATATATGAAAGTGAGTGTAATTAAAAACAGTTTCAAATAGCTGTTCTCCACGATTAAGCTTTTTCAATTCTGCGTAGGGATAGCGTCTATAAGGTAATAATTCACTTTCTGCTTGAAAAGTTTGTTGTACTAAGTCTATCCATGTTCCTCCATGCAGTTGTAAACGCAATGGGACAGTGTTCAAATGAATACCTAGCGTCTGTTCTCCGTCTTCAGTCTCTAATCTACCGTTAGACTCCAAACCCGTTAATACATCCGTTTCACCACTTAATAAACTCATGACTCTGATATGTGCAGCTAGTAAAACGTGCTTAACAGGAACTTGCGCTATCTTCGCCAGCTGTTTGAGTTTATCGGACAATTCAGAGGAGATAGGAACATTTAAAATACCAATTTCAGGATTGGTACTGCTAGAACTGTTACAATTCCAACGTGGTAATTGCATTGTGATGCAATCTTGTAGCTTTTGCGTCCAATAGTTACGACATTCTTCTGACTCCAAGGTTGAACGTTCTAATGCAACAAAATCTCGATATGTAATTGTCGGTGACGAATCAAGAGGATATGTCTGGTTGTGAAGTAAAGCCCAATAACGATGTAGTAATTCAGTTAGTAATGAAGCAGTACTCCATCCATCTAAAATGCAGTCGTGGAAACTCAAGACGAGATAAAAAGACTCGTCAGTGAGGCGATGAACGAAAAAGCGAATCATTGGTGGACAAGTCCAATCAAAATTTCGCTGTTTCTCAGTTTCTATCCAAGTGTTAATTGCTTGTTTTTGCTGAGTTGGCGATAGAAAGCGTAAATCTTCTACCTGTAGCGATACACTCACTTGCTCATGGACTAGTTGCAATGGTTCGCTAAAGTTGATTAAATCAAACGAAGTCCGTAAAATTGGGTGACGATTTACTAATTGCTGAATTGCTTGTTGTAAACATTCGACATCAAAACGAACTCGCAACTGGTAGAAGAATATATCATGATACATTGGCGAACCAGGGCTGTATTGAGAATGAAAAATAACTCCCGCCTGGATTCTCGCTAAAGGATAGGCATCTTCTATATCAGTTGGTAATTTTTGGCAATCGCTTGCAGCAATCAAACTGAATCTTTCTGTTTTCGGCTTCCATAAAGAACTCGGTTCAGCAATGTTGACTTCTTGCGCTAATTCATAAATCGTTTGATGTTGAAAAATTTGTTGTAGCGAAAAATTCAAGCCTCTTTCTTGAGATTTGGCTAACACCTGAATACTACGGATAGAATCTCCTCCTAACTCAAAAAAGTTATCGTGGATACCTACTCGTTCAATCCTCAATACCTGTGTCCAGATTTGAGCTAATGCTTTTTCTGCTGAGGTAGTCGGAGCAATGTAAGCTGTATCTAGTTCTGGTCTGATGCGATCGCAGTTTGGTAATGCTCGTTTGTCTACTTTCCCACTCGGCGTTAAAGGTAGACTATCTAACATGATGAAAGCCGCAGGTATCATGTATTCAGGTAGCTGATTTTTGAGCCAACGACGCAATTCAGTTATAGTTGGTGCAGGCTGTTGAGTAGAGACGCAATACGCAATTAATTGGCGATCGCTAAAATTTTCTGATTTATTTTGTTTAATAAATTGGCGCAGTTCCGTAACAGTAGCATCAGGCTGAATGTCACCAACAAACTCAGTTTCTCGCATCAAAACCACAACTTCTTCAATAGCTGGATGTTGACGCAATACGGCCTCAATTTCTCCCAACTCAATGCGGAAACCGCGAATTTTTACTTGTTCGTCAATACGTCCTAAATACTCTAATTCGCCATTAGGTAAATAGCGTCCTAAATCTCCGGTTTGATAAAGCCTTATAGAGTAATTTCCAAAGGTGCAATGTTTAAACCTCGCAGCAGTCAGTTCGGGACGATTCAAATAACCCCGCGTTACACCAGCACCACCAACGTAGATTTCTCCTGGTACTCCAATGGGTACGAGTTGACGATGTTTATCTAATATATACACCTGTAAGTCAGGAATTGGACGACCAATTATACTGTTGGTGCGTTCAATATCGGCTTTGGTAAGAGGGTAATAGGTGACGTGTACAGTAGTTTCTGTAATGCCGTACATATTAACTAACTGTGGTGAATCGTCATGACGGTCAAAGCAAGGCTTTAAGCTCTTGATTTCCAAGGCTTCCCCACCAAAAATTACTAAACGCAAGGCAAGTTTAGAAGCTTGTTGTTCTACTCGCATTAATTGACGAAAAGCCGAAGGAGTTTGATTGAGAACTGTTACCTGTTCTTGGCAAAGTAAATTATAAAAAGCTTCAGGCGAACGACTAATCCAGTAGGGAACGATTACCAAGCGTCCGCCGTACAGCAACGCCCCCCACATTTCCCACACAGAAAAATCAAAAGCATAGGAATGGAACAGCGTCCACACATCGTTACTGCCAAATTTAAACCACTCGTCAGTTGAGCTAAATAAGCGCACAACATGGAAGTGATTTACCAAAACGCCTTTCGGCTGACCGGTGGAACCAGAAGTATAAATTACATAAGCTAAGTTATCGGCAGTAACTTCGCTGATGGGGTTGTGTTCTCTCTCTTGTTTAACTCGATCTAGGCAGACGATGGAACCTGTAAAAGTAGAAAGTTTTTCGATTAGCTGCTTCTGCATTACTACTATCGTTATATTTGCATCTTCTAAAATGAATGCCAAACGCTCTTGGGGATAATTCGGATCTAAGGGTACATAAGCACCCCCAGCTTTGAGAATACCAAGTATACCCACAATCATTTCTAAAGAACGTTCGACGCATAAGCCAACTTTAGTTTCTGGCTTTACACCCAAGCTTTGGAGATAGTGCGCGAGTTGATTTGCCCGTGCGTTGAGTTGCTGGTAAGTTAGATGTTCATCAGCAAAGGTAATTGCTACAGCATGAGGTGTTTTTTCTACTTGGGTTGCAAACAATTCATGCAGACATCGCACCCCCCTTTCTTCCCCTCTTCTCAAAGGCAAATATAATATTTGATGCTGTTCTGCATCTGTCAAAAGTGGTAATTTAGCGATGGGTTGTAGTGGGTTGGCGATCGCACTTTCCAGTAAGGTCTGAAAATGACCTGCCATGCGGGTAATAGTATTACTATCAAACAGGTCAGAGTTATATTGCCAAGAAGCTGTCAGAACCCCATCAATTTCAGCCATCATTAGGGTTAACTCAAACTGCGCTATTTGCTGTTCGAGTCTCCAAGTTTCTAACTGTAAATCTCCTAGATTCATACATATTCCAGTTTCACCTAGTGCTAAGGCTGTCAATCCTGCTTGCTGTGCGATTTGGGCTTTTTGTAAGACAAACATCACCTGAAATAAAGGCGATCGCCCCAAATCACGAACAGGTACTAACTGCTCTACTATCAGCGAAAAGGGATAATCTTGATGAGCAAAAGCATCTAAAACTGTTTGCTGGACTTGTTGTAAAAATGTTTCAAAGCTAGGGTTGTCGGCGAAACTGGCTCTAAGAACTACCGGATTAACTAAGTAACCGACAACTCCCGCCCAAGCAGCTCGATTTCTGCCACTGGTAGGAGAACCGACGAGTATATCTTCTTGTCCTGTGTAGCGGTAAAGCAGCGATTGAAAAACTGCAAGCAGTGTCATGTAAAGGGTGACTTGGCGATCGCAGCTGAAGTCTTTGAGTTTCTGTGTGAGTTCTACACTGAATTTACAGGTATAAGATGCCCCTCGGTAACTTTGCATAGATGGGCGCGGACGGTCGGTGGGGAGATTAAGTATAGGTAATTCCCCTGATAATTGCTTTTGCCAGTAAGCCCAAAGTCGCTTACCTTCTGGATTGGCTAACATTTGTGCTTCAGCATTCACGTAATCAGCATATTGTTTGGTTAAGGGAGGAAGGGTTAGAGATATACCGTTTTTTTGTGCCTCATACAACCTGCCTAACTCATCCACTAGCACAGTCAAACTCCAGAGGTCTGCCACAATATGATGAACTACTAGCAAAAGAATATGTTCTTGAGGTGAGCGAATAAATAAACCTACCCTCATTAACAGCCCTTGTTGTAAATCAAAGGGAGAATAAGCTAGTTGCATCAGGCGATCGCTCAAAGATAATTCATCCCATTCGCTAGCATCTTCCTGTTGCCAGTAGACTTGTAACTGTTGATGGACTCGCTGTACAGTTTGTCCCTGCTTGGTAATAAAAGTAGTACGTAGACCAGAATGGCGATCGGCTAATATTTGAAAAGCTCGATGTAGCGCTTCAATATTTAAATCGCCCCGGATAAGCACCGCCCTAGCAATGTTATAAGCAGTATTTTCTAGCGCTAATTGCTGTAAAAAATACAACGCTTGTTGACCATGAGAAAGCGGATATTCGGTAACAGCATTAAGGGATGAGAGTTCGTTAACCGAATTTGATTCTAACTGCGCTATTATCTTGATTGCTAGTTGTTCAATACTGGCATTTCCTAAAAAACAAGCCATTGGCAAAACCATACCTAAATCAGTTTCAATGGTGTGTTGAAGTTCAATTGCTATTAACGAATCAACACCCAAACTACCTAAAGGCTGCCTTGGATTTACTTGCTTCAGAGATAGTTTCATCACCATGGCGACTTGTTCGTGAAGATAAGATTCTAGTTTTGACTGACGTTGTAATGCCTCCAATGCCAAAATATCTTCACGACTCAAGCCGACTTGACTATTTATTTGACGATCATTTTCTAGAATACTGCTAGCTATTGTTTCCAAAGTTTCTGCCAAAAACCCAGCCCGACAAGCATGACGTTGAATCTTGCCGCTAGAAGTTTTGGGAATACTACTTGGTTTGAGAAGTAACACCGCATAAACTTGCACTTCATGTCCTTCTACCACCGCCTGACGGATAGCTCCTACTAGTTCCTCAGTCTCTAAATTTCGTAGATAACTGCGCTGTACTTCTTGGACGATAACTAGCCTTTCTTCGCCGTTCACATCAACAGAAAACGCTGCTCCACTGTCTGCTTGTAGTGCTGGGTGGCTCTTAGCTACCGTCCATTCAATGTCTTGCGGATAATGATTCCGCCCCCGGATAATTATCAAATCCTTCAGACGACCAGTAATGAAGAGTTCGTCTTCATACAAAAATCCCAAGTCGCCTGTACGCAAAAACGCCCCTTCTTTTGTATCTCTCAGGCAAGCTCGGAATGTATACTCTGTTTGTTCTTTTCGACACCAATATCCTTGAGTCACACTATCTCCTGCAACCCAAATCTCGCCTACTTCACTAGGTAGACAAGACATTAAAGTATCAGGGTTGACAATGACTATCTTTAAATCTGGCAAAGGATAACCACAACCTACCAACGTCCTGACATCAGCTTCTTCTGTACTTGCTGGAACGATCTGATTTTGTGCCAATGCTGACGACTTTACCGACTGTAATACTGGTGGAGCCGCTTTACTACCACCAGAAACAATCAATGTCGTTTCCGCCATCCCATAACAAGGATAAAAAGCCTCGCGGCGAAATCCGCACTCAACAAAGGTGAGAGCAAACTGTTCTAATGTTTCTTTGCGAATCGGTTCGGCTCCGTTAAAAGCAATTTCCCAACTACTCAAATCTAAGTTTTTTCGTTGTTCGGGGGTAATTTTACGAACACATAAATCATAGGCAAAATTCGGCCCGCCACTAGTTGTGGCTTTATACCGGGAAATTGCTTGTAACCAACGAAGAGGTTTTTGCAAAAACGTCACAGGAGACATGAGAATGCAGGGTATTCCCAAGTACAAAGGCTGGAGCATATTCCCCACCAATCCCATATCATGAAATAGAGGTAGCCACCCGACAAAAACTGTTTCTGCGGTATGCTCCATTGCCAGTTGAATCAACTTTTGATTATGTAAAAGATTGCCATGACTGACCTTCACTCCTTTTGGTGCTGCTGTAGAACCTGAAGTATATTGCAGCAATGCTAAAGTATCACTGGTAAGATTAGCTTCTTGTTGCCATTTATCTTTTCCCTGAATGCTAATCAGGTCAGTTGCTAGGCATTGCATAGTTGCCAGTTCTGGAAACTGGATAAACTGACGCTTGATATCAGTTAAAAGGTTTGTAGTTGTTAAGACAATAGTTGCCTGTGCATCTGCAATGATGGCTTGTAATCGGGGCATGGAACGGTTTGAGCGTGGCGGATAAGCAGGAACCGCTATTACTCCGGCATAAAGACATCCAAAAAATGCAGCAATGAATTCTAAACCTGGTGGGTAGAGCAACAATGCTCTTTCTCCCCTTTTTGCACAGCTTTGAAGTAAGGTAGCAATCAGCCGAGCTTGCCGATCTAATTCTCCATAGGTTAAATAAGAACCCTCCACTTCCCCATCTACAAGAAAAGTATATGCTTGCTGTTGGGGTTGCTTGCTTGCTCTCCAGTGAAGCAGTTCAACCAAAGTGGAAAATTCAACTGGTAACTCGAAAAAGCTTTTGCTCATTTGGAAACCTTCTCAATTGTGCATTCAAGGTCATTAATCACTTGAAATTCAGGTGTTGCAATGTTAAACGACTAGAAAACACATTTTTATCATCTCAAAATGTTTATCTAATAGTTTGATAACAGAAAATTTTATAACAGCATAAAATGAGATTTTCCTTGCTAGTTGCAAGAAATATAATGGTGCAATTAGCCTTAATTAATGTTTATTTAAGAAACAAGAATGTGTTTAGCGTGATAAAATATCTTACCTCGCAATATTTTTCTTGCGTCTTAGTTTTTTAGGACGAGAAACAGTAAAGAATCAGACGAAAGCAAAAAAATTTGAATTCGTCTATTGTCAGATTATTAACAATTTCCTTCAAAACTTTTTTGGAGGATAAATTTTCTAAGTGATATCGAAAACTATTCTCAGCAATCCTCAACAAACAATATATTACACGCTTCTCTTGGTTATACAATTATTAATAACTTATTACTATTAATTGCTTGCATAATAATTAGCTAAATTAATAGCATTAAATAAATCTGGTTATTATTGTTTTGTAAATTTGTAAATATTTAATACTTAATATATAAATAAATTAATTTTTTAATTTTTATTTAACATACAGTCACGTTTTACGGACAGTCTTTTGAAATAAACAACTGCTTTAGGTACGCTCAGTAATATTTTTGAAACTCAAAAATTTCATTGATATATCCAATTTTATCTAAATCTTCATAGGTAAATTACCCACAAAATTACATTCATGCCATTTGTATTTATTTATTTATTTATTTTCAATAAAGAGCTTGACTTTTTTTACAAGCTTGGTATTGTAAGAATGATTATCGTTATAGTTTTCAGCAGTACTTCAACAAAAATCTTTGAAAATTCTTAAAGCTGAGTAGGTTGAACTTGCCAAAGTTTGATTTACTACTTTTTCATCCTGCAACAGCAGAAATGGAATTATTTGCGATCGAACGCAAGTAATACCCTGTTGTTGTGGTGTGCAATGTGGTGTGGAGAAATATTTTGAAACAAAGACTGTTTTTTGATTTGGGAATTGTAGGAGCTATTTGTCTATTAGCAATTGCACCTGTGAAAGCACAGGAAGTACCTAAGGAGGATACTTCCAGCACAAAGATCCCCCGACTCAGTGATATTCAGATTCCCTATACCAGTGTGAAAGACTGGCTGCTTGCACAAACTGAAGTCATACAAGTAACTGGAGTGCGTCTTTCCTCAACAAATGATGGTTTGGAAATCATTCTAGAAACTTCTGCATCTGATAAACTACAAACCTCAACGACAAGTGAAGGGAATAGTTTTATTGCAGACATTCCTAACACTCAACTGCGCCTAGCAACAGGTGACTCCTTCCGCCAAGAAAATGCGATCGCGGGAATTACAGAAATAACTGTGACAAACCTAGATAGCAAGACTATCCGCATTCGAGTGACAGGTGAAGCAGGTGCGCCAAAAGTTGAACTGTTTGATAGCGATGAAGGTTTAGTTTTCGGGATTACACCAGCCATATCTTCTACATCCCAACAGCCGCCACCACAGACACCTGAAACAGAAGAACAGCCTAGTAGTGAAACAGCACCAGAACAGCCATCTGCTCAAGACGATCAACCCATTGAATTAGTAGTAACAGGTACACAAGATGGCGAATACAACGTACAAATTGCTCCTAGTTCTACAAAAATTGACGTACCCCTACGGGACATCCCCCAATCTATTCAAGTTGTGCCTCGTCAGGTACTAGAAGATAGACAAGTAACACGTCTAGACGAATTTACAGATAACGTCAGTGGAGTGCAACGGATATTCGGCTTCGGCACAGCATCCGGTTACAATATTCGCGGTTTGTTTGCAGGTTATGAAAACCTCCGCAACGGCTTTCGGGATTTGGGTAATCCTCGTGATATTGCCAACGTTGAGCGTGTAGAAGTACTAAAAGGCCCGTCATCAGTTCTTTATGGTAGTGGTAGTTCTTCTGCCTTGAGTGGATTAGTTAATACAGTCACGAAAAAGCCGCTTGACAGTCCCTTTTACCAAGGTCAGTTGACCATTGGCAGTTTTGATTTTTACCGTCCCAGTATTGATATTACAGGGCCACTGTTAAGCGATCGCTCTGCTTTATACCGCTTAAATGTTGCTTATGAAAATAGTAACAGCTATCGTGATTTTGTCTCTAGGGAAAACTTTTTCATTGCTCCCGTTTTAACTCTGCAACTGAGTCCACGTACAACTTTGACCACTGAATTTGAATATCTTGACTACAGTTATATTTTTGACAAAGGTTTACCTTTAGATCCCGTATCTTTACAACTGCCAGTTAACAGGTTTATTGGCGAACCCAATCTCGATCCCACTACTGGAAATGTTGCTTCAATTACTGGTAATTTTGAGCATCAGTTTAGTGAAAATTGGAAATTTAGACAGGGGTTAAATGCAACTATTAATAATACTGAAGTTGGCAATGCTCGGATATATTCAATATCCTTACGAGATGATGGTCGTACACTAGATCGGACATCTTCTATAGGAGCGCAAAAAACAGAAAACTACTCCTCGCAAACCGAAATTTTGGGAAAATTTAATACAGGTTCTTTACGTCACAATGTTTTATTTGGCGTAGAGTTAGCGAGATTCAAATATGGCTATGATATTTTTGAATCTCCCTTAGATCCTATTGATATTTTTAACCCAGTTTATGGTGCAAGACCAGGAGAATTTACTCTCAGTTTTGCTGGTGAGCAAGGTGGAGACAATATTGGCATTTATGTCCAAGATTTAATAGAAATTTTGCCTAATCTCAAAATTTCGGCAGGCGGTCGTTTTGATTTGGTTGACTCTTTCTATAAAGACCGTCCAACTAATACAGTAGTAAATGAGCAAACAGACAGCAGATTTTCGCCACGAGTTGGAATAGTTTATCAGCCAAGTCAGTTTACATCTGTTTATTTCAATTGGACTAATGCTTTCGTTCCCCAAATCTTTAGTAGAAGTCGGACAGGTGAACAATTCAAACCAGAAATTGGCGAACAGTTTGAAATAGGAATTAAGCAAGATTTTTTTGATAGTCGCGTGTCAGCAACTTTGGCATTGTATCAAATCACTCGTCAGAATGTTTTAACACCAGATCCAGTTGATAGAAATAACTTCAGCATTCAAACAGGCGAACAAAGAAGCCGTGGTATTGAACTAGATATTGCTGGGGAAATATTACCAGGTTGGAAGGTAATTGCTAGTTATGCTTATATAGATGCTGCTGTTACAGAAGACAATGTGATTCCCATCGGAAACCGACCAGCAGGCGTACCGGAACACAGCGCCAGTTTGTGGTCTACTTACGAAATTCAAAATGGTAACTTGCAAGGTTTAGGTTTTGGCTTAGGGTTAGTATATGCAGCAGAACGTGAGGTATCTTTACCCAATACATTCACAGTTCCCTCATATCTAAGAACTGACGCATCTGTTTTTTATCGTCGGAGTAATTATAGAGTTGGTCTAAATATCAAGAATCTCTTTGATGTTAAATATTACGAAGTAGATGGTTTTAGTCTTCTCCCCGCAGCACCATTGACGCTATTAGGTACATTTGCAGTAGAGTTTTAGTCATGGCAAAAATTGTATTTTGTATTTGGCGATTGCAAGGCGAATTTTATGGCACTTTGAAGTTGGCGAAAACTCTAAAATCTTTTGGTCATGAAGTGCTTTATTTGGGGATACCAGATTCTGAAGAAAATGCTCAAAATCATGGGTTTACTTTTCTACCTATTCTCGAAAGATGGTTCCCAAAAGGTTTTATACGAAAAGTCGATGATAATCATCTTAAAGCTAGTGGGCTTAAGCTCATCTTAGAGCAAATAAAATATATCAAATATTTTAAATCTATGATTGATTCCTTTCTAACAGGAGAGAACCGCGAAGTACATACTTTGCTCAAACAGACTCATCCCGATTTACTTTTGATTAGTACATCCTCCCCTTTGTTCTCAACTTTACTGGCTTTAATAGCTTATGAATCCCAAATTACAAGCATTTATTTAACGGATATGTTTACGGCACTACCACCGCCTAATTCAAACCGACAAATACAATTTTCTCCTCAGTTTTGGATACAACAATTTAAATTAGCATTCAGTTGGTTAATTGGTATCGATATCAATATTAAAAATATTATCAAAAAAATTGCTATCAAGAGTAAAGTTCCTCTGGACTTACTAGATTTTCAGCAGGTGATTCCTTTGAAATTACCACATTTATTTTTATGTCCTAAAGAATTAGATTTTCCTGGCACTGTAAGACCAGGATGTTATTATGCAGAAGCTTCTATAGATTTAGAAAGACAACAATCTGATTTTAATTGGTCAAAACTCAAGCAAGATAAAGCTCTAATTTATTGTGCTTTAGGAACTACAGTAGGAGCGGTAGAAACTTTAACTGTAGCTAAAGCAAAACAATTTATTCAAAACATCATTGATGCTATTTCCAAAAAACCTAAATATCAATTAGTGGTTTCAGTGAGCGATTATCTTTGTGTTGAGGATTTTACTTTTATTCCCGATGATGTCATCATAGTTAATAAAGCACCGCAATTAGCACTTCTAGAACGAGCTTGTTTAGCAATTATAGCTGGAGGAATACATACTATTAAAGAATGCATATTTTCAGGAACACCAATGATAGTATTTCCCATTTGTGCTGACCAACCGGAAAATGCTAAAAGGATTCATTATCATGGATTAGGGTTGGTGGGTGATATTCAAGATGTAACAGTCCAGAAAATAACTAATTTTATTGAAACAATAGAAAGCAATTCTTCATTGCAGCAGCAAGTAGAGGCATGGGGTAAAAAAATTAGAGAAATAGAAAGTTCTGGACTTTCTGTCAAAATTATTTCCCAAATTTTAGCTACTACAAAATCAGTTAATTAAATTGTTT
>NZ_JACKZU010000179.1:0-16256 GCF_014222165.1 Nostoc sp. 2RC | reverse complement strand
GTGTCCTTCTCTGACGAGACGCTGCGCGAATGCGTCCTTCGCGGTTCGTTTTTCCGTTACCTGTGCGTAAGTCCTATAATCTTTGAAACTGCTTAATTTACACCCAACTTTTGCATGAACTAAGTAGATGGACATAAATAAATATGATATTTTGTGTCATTGCGAGCGAAGCGAAGCAATCGCAAAGTCTCTGGGATTGCTTCACTTTGCTCGTAATGACATTTTATATTTATAGGACTTACGCAAAAACTCTCTGAAACTCTTATTCCTCCGTGTCCTCTGCGTCCTCTGTGGTTAGATTTTCCGTTGCCTGTGCGTAAGTCCTAATTTAATCATTCCTACCTAATTAGTTGCAGACATTCTCTGATATCTGAACCTTCCCAACTGCCCACAAATTCTAATAAATCTTCAGCAGTAGAACCTGTTAAGGTATGCTCTGCTATTAGCGTTTGAGCAGGTTGGCTATCTGAAGATATACTGTTTGTCTGATGTTTGACTTGCAAAAATTGCACAAAGTCTAAAATTTCCTGTAATAACGGTTCAGGTAATTTTTCTAGTTCTTGATTAATTTGTTCTTTAATAGTCATTATTACCGCTGTGTTTACAATGTTTAAAACTGGATATTGATTTATATATAGTTAATAGACATTTGAAATTAATTACTTTCCTGCCCATCTAACCAAATAAATCAGCTAGAGATGAAATTCTCAAAAGCGCCCTTCCTAATGCTTCTAGCTTTTCCTTGTTTAAAACTTGAACTCTCTCAATAATTGACGAATCTATTTCACCAAAACGTTCATTGAGTAAAGATATACAGAATCTAACCGCTTCTTTTTGTTCTCCCTGTTGTTCGCCCTTCTGCAAAATATCTTGATAAATTACAGATTCCTGCATAAGATCCTTCTCACGGATTAACTGGGGTTATTTTGCTCCTGATTAGCTTTTTTGTTCATCTAACCAAGCTACTAAATCAGATACTTGTGAAAAGTCTAGTAATGCTTCTGCTAAATCATCTAGCTTTTCAACAGATAGCACTCTAATTCTCTCAATCAATGATGAATCTATTTCACCAAAACGCCGATTTAGCTGGCGTATAATTGTACGTTCTTCACCTTGCTTATCTCCTTTCTGCAAAATATCCTGATAAATCACTGACTCCTGCATAAGATCCTCGCTCAATAACTGACGAATAAAATCCTTTTCAAATCGCAAACCTGCTAATATTTCTGTGTAAGCTGCGATATTCTGTCTTGTTTCCCTATCTGAAATTTTAGCAACACTCTGGGCAACTTGGGATAATAACCCTTCGGGTGAATCTGTCTGTGTTAAAGGTGCTAACGGTAATAGTGCAGGATTATCGAGAAATAACGCCGAATCTTGTTCCCACATTCGTATAACACGATAGCGATGATTTGTCATCTCATTTACATATTCTTCAGTAAAAGCAATTTCCTTATTTGTCTCTTGCAAAAAAATTACTACCTGCGTTATTGGAACATTATATTGTCGGACTAACCTCACAAAGTAATCCAACATTCTGAAGGGAATGGGACGATCTGATTTTTGTGTTGTTTGAAATTCCAAATGTAAAATACGATTTTCTGTTTGTAAAAATATAACAGAATCTGCTTGAATTGGTTCGATGCTTAATTCAGTTTTTAAAACTTTAATTGTTTGCGGTTCATCAGGTAGCAGCCACCGGGCAAAATCCGTTGGATATTTTTCTGCTAATATTTTACAAACATTGTCAAAGGACACTATTTACACCGAATTTATATTGATTTATATATTATCTAATGCTGAGCGCAGCTTTTTGTATTTAGGAAGTGTGGGTCTTAGCGCGTCACCTATTTAAATATTGCCAGGTATCGAAAAGCTAGAATCTGCAAGGCTTCGTCGAATATAGGTTGTTTACAAACTTTTACAAATCTTTGAAACCTTTATAGATTACAATTTACAAGTCTGGAAGCGAGAGAAAAAAGGTAGTATATTTCTCAGTTTCAATGGTATTCTATTAATGCCCTGCCAAAGTTTTAGTTTTAGAGACGGTAAATGCCCTGCCAGGGCTTTAAGGGAATAGTTGTATTGATCTTTGGATAGCCAGCTGCCTTTTACGCGCCAGCCTAAGCGATCGCCCAAACTACACTCCGTTTCATAATCTATTTTGATTTTGCCGCCGCACTCTAGCCATATACGTTTTTGTACGCTAAAGCCAAAATGCCCATTGCTGTATTTTACCCACAATTGGTCAATGGTACGTAAGTCTGTGCAGGGAAAATTTTCAATTGATTCATAATTAAGCCAGCCTTGCTGTTCTCTTTTAGTTACTTTCAGCATGACTCTGGTAGTTTCCTCGTCTGCTGCTTCCCATTCCCCCGCTTTGAGTAAATTCTCTAGGTTTTGGTAATTTACCCCCACATCTGAAGCTAATATCACTCCTGTGAGATTAACTTGCGAGGAGGAGAGTAAATTTAACCATTCTTCCATTGTTTGGGGTCTGTCTTTTGCTTCTAATGCCATGCCTTGCAGAATCGCTTGATTTACCGCATCGCTAAGACTGGGTACAAGTTCCTTTGGTGGGACTAATTCCTCTTGTTCATACTTGCGGTTAAACGAATAAGTGGGGCGTTGTCCAGTGATGGCATAGTACAACGAGCCAGCTAAACAGTACACATCAACTGCTGGATGACGAATTCCTTTGTATGTTAACTCATAAGGCGCAAATGCCTTGTTACCAAAAGACCTAGAAAAGGTACTCGGTGGAGACATATCGCCGGCAATACCAAAGTCTATCAACACAGCTTTGCCTGAGTTAGGAATCGCTGAATTAAAGTTGAGCATAATATTAAGAGGAGTGACATCGAGATGTAAGACTCCTTTTTGATGTACCTCCACCAAAGCTAAACCCATTTGGCGGATGTATTTTACAGCTTCAGCTTCGGGTAATGCACCTTGGCGTTGCACATACTCCCACAAACTCTGTCCTGCTATGTATTGCATTTCTAAACAGTAGCGACCATCTGCTTCAAAAAAGTCGAATACTTGCACAATATGAGGATGTGAGTCTGTGCAACACTTTGCTAGCATTTGGGCTTCTTTTTTGAAGCGTTCAACATATTTGGGATAGTCTGGATCTCGTTGGACGCTAATGTTGGGGGTTTTGATAACGACTCGGCGGTTTAGCTTGGTGTGCATTGCTTGGTAGGTGACTGCAAAACCGCCACCACCTAAGTATTTTTCTATTTTGTATTTCCCGTTGTATATTAGCTGTCCGTCTTGCCAGAACATATACCAGATTTATTGATGCCTAATGTTGATTTTGACACGCTTTTTGTGAGTTATGGTGGTTGGCGTTGCTGAATAAGGCTGTAGGAGCATACAGCTAGCTGTACATGAGTGTCAATTGAAGATGAAATCACTGGGGTCAACTAGTAATTAAGTAGCTCAACCTAAAAAAACGTCACACGTAGATGTCAATAAATGTAGGGTGTGTTATGCCGTAGGCTAACGCACCTCTGTAGACTGCACCATAGAAATTGAGGTGCGTTACGCTTTGCGATAACGCACCCTACCATTATTTTATGTTTAATTAAGTTGACCTACTTGTTACTTTTGTACTGAGTTGTGAGGGTTTTATCCTCCTCAAATTAAAATTGAACAAAAATAATAAACGATGTCCCGAATTCAATCAACGATGTCCCGAATTCAATCAACGATGTCCCGAATTCAATCAACGATGTCCCGAATTCAATAAACGATGTCCCGAATTCAATAAACGATGTCCCGAATTCAATAAACGATATCCCGAATTCAATAAACGATGTTCCGAATTCAATAAACGATGTTCCGAATTCAATAAACGATGTCCCGAATTCAATCAACCCAACACCTCAAAATCCTATCTTTGTTGGGTTTAACTCCGTACCACTACCCAGCTAACGCAACGTGAAAGCAAATAAATTATTCCGATTCAGGTCGTTGACTGTTCACTTTTGACTGCTGAGTGTCAACGGTCAACGGTCAACAGTCAAGGCTTCGACTCCGCTCAGTCTTGACCCTGAGCGAAGTCGTACCACTACGTGGAAGCAAGCTACGCGTAGCGGCGACCATAGGAGAAGGGTCAACAGTCTTCTGTGGAATATTTTTTTACTTGGAAGTCACTTATGTTTGATTAATTAAACTGGAAATCGCCATGAGTAATTCCTCTGGTGTCACGGGTTTAACGAGGTGCTGTTGAAACCCGGCTTGCAATGCTTGTTGTTCGTTGATTTCCCCTGCATAAGCAGTCAAAGCGATGGCGGGAATTTTTTCTCTCCCGGTTTGTACCTCAAAGGTGCGTATTTCTTCTATCAGCATATAGCCGTTCATTTCTGGCATTCCAATATCGCTGAGTAAGATATCTGGTTTTGATTTTGCTAGAGTCTCTAATGCTTCTGTTGCTGATGCAACTGACATTGCAATAGCTCCAAACTCTTCTAGTACAAAGCTTAAAAAGTCGCGGGTGTCGTCATTGTCGTCTACAACCAAGACTTGTATCCCTGTGAGGGGAGAAAAGGCAGAAACGGCATTTGTGAGAGAATTGGTATTGATATAGTTAATTTTTCCACTGTTCTCTATCAGTGGTAAGCTAACTGTGAAGGTGGCTCCTTCTCCCTCACCAGGACTTTGAACCCAAATTATGCCGCCGTGCATTTCCACTAAGTGACGAGCGATGGCTAATCCTAATCCCAATCCACCAAATTTTCTGGTTGTTGTATTGTCGTCTTGACAGAAATAGTCAAACACATGTGGTAGAAAGTCTTGACTAATTCCCTTACCTGTGTCGGTTACGGTAATTTGAACGTCAGCATCTACGCACTCTAATCGCACATGTACTCGTCCACCTGTAGGTGTAAATTTGACGGCATTGGATAATAAATTCCACACCACTTGTTGTAAGCGGGCGGGATCGCCCAAAACGCTGCCCACTGAGGGGTCTAGGGTTGTTTGAATGTGAATGCTTTTCGCCTCTGCTGCTAAACGCACTGTTTCCATTGCAGCTTCAATGGTGGATACTAAATCCACTGATGCCATTTTCAGGTTGAGTTTACCTTGGAGGATGCGAGAAACATCCAGCAAGTCTTCAATTAGTTGAGCTTGTAATTTGGCATTGCGCTCAATGGTTAAGAGTGCTTTTTTCAGGGCTGTGTCGGGAAATTTACGACTCTGCAACAGTTTTGCCCAACCGAGAATGGGATTTAAAGGCGATCGCAATTCATGGGAAAGCACCGCCAAAAATTCATCTTTGATGCGGTTGGCGGCTTCTGCTTCCGCACGTGCTGATTTTTCCAAATCCAAAAGCCGATCGCGTTCTTCTTCGGTGCGTTTGCGATCGGTGATGTCGGTTAACATGGCGATCGCACCTAAAAATTCACCTTCTTCGTTAAAAGTAGCTCTGGCAGAAATCAACGTCCAAATGTAAGAACCATCTTTGCAGCGCCATCTACCTTCTTTTAAATCACTTTCTTGTTTCTGGAGCCATTGGAGTTGTTGTTGGACATCAATACCATCAATTCGCTCGATAAAATCAAATATGGAACGACCGAGCATTTCTTGTGCTGTATAGCCCAACATTTGTGACATTCGCTGATTCACAAACTCGATTCGTGCTTGGAAGTCGATGGTACAAATTCCCTCATAGGAGGTATCGACAATTCGGCGATACTTGGCTTCACTTTTTTGTAAAGACTCTTCTATGAACTGGCGATGGCGGCGTTCTTTGGCTTCCCGCAATGCCCGTTGCACGGAGGGAACTAACCGCCCCAGCCGTTGCTTTAAAACATAATCTGTTGCACCATTCTTTAAAGCTTCGATGGCTAATTCTTCACCCAATACTCCAGAAACAAAAATAAAAGGAATCTCTGGAAAGTTGTTTCGAGCAATTTGCAAGGCAGAAATGCCATCAAAAGTAGGCAAGACATAATCAGCAAGGATTAAATCGAAAACCTCTGTGGAAATCGCAGCCAAAAACTCAGCCGCAGTTTCCACTCTGATTATTTGGCAATTAATTCCTCCTTCGGTTAGCATCGCTTGGAGTAGTTCTGCATCCAACAGACTATCTTCTAAAAGAAGGAAACGAAGGACATTCATCAGTTGCTCTCCTGTTGACGATTAGGTGCAGGAGGTAAAGCGCCAATGGGGGGCTGATTAATTACTGCCCAAAACAGCCCCACGCCCTTAATGGCATCGACAAATTCATAATAATCCACTGGCTTGACAACATAAGCATTAACACCTAATTTGTAGCATCGAACTAAATCCGGTTCCTCACGGGAAGAAGTAAGCACCACCACCGGAATTACTTGCATTACTGGGTCAGATTTCAGTTGTGCTAGCACCTCTAGTCCATCGATTTTAGGTAATTTTAAATCCAGTAGCACCACAACAGGATGTCCTTCCATCCGCAACCGAAAAAGTCCGCGACGATAAAGATAATCTAAGGCTTCTTCTCCATCACGTACCACCACCACTTCATTTGCCAGATGGTTTTCTGACAAGGCAGCCAATATTAATTCTGCATCATTAGCACTGTCTTCAATCAGCAGAATTCTCTTGAGTTCTGTCATTCCCTCTCCTTCTTCCACAACTTTGGCAGTGAGAAATAGAAGGTGGCTCCTGTGTCAACTTCACCCTCTCCCCAAACTCGACCATTATGTCGATGAATAATTCGCTGCACGTTTGCTAATCCCACACCAGTGCCTTCAAATTCTGGGTTGCTGTGCAGGCGTTGAAATACTCCGAATAGCTTGTTGGCATACAGCATATTAAAGCCAATGCCATTATCTCGCACAAAAAAGATTATTTCGTTTTCATTATCGATACTGCCAATGCTGATTTCGGCTGTGGAGCGATTTCGAGTATATTTAACGGCATTGCTCATTAAGTTGTGGAGTACCAACCGCAACATCGACGGGTCGCCCTGCACTAGGGGTAATGACTCAATGTGCCAATTAATCGCGCGTCCTTGAGTTTCTGCAAGCAAATCCCGTTTGATTTCTTGTACTAGTTCTTCAATATTCAAGCTGGCATAACGCATCTCAGCGCGCCCCATGCGGGAAAATGTCAGCAACTCATCAATTAGTACTCCTGCTTGTTTTGCAGTTTGGGCGACGATCTTCAAATAGCGCTGACTGGTTTCATCTAAATTTTTTGAGCTAGGCTGCTTGGCAAGCAATTCTACAAATCCGGCGATGTGGCGAAATGGCGCTCGCAAGTCGTGGGAAACTGAATAGGAGAAGGATTCTAGTTCTTTGTTGGCGGCTTCTAACTGGGCTGTGCGTTCTTGAATGCGTTGCTCTAGGGTTTCATTTAATTGTTGTAGTTGAGTTTCCGCTTGTTTGCGATCGCTAATGTCGCCCACTAGTCCCAGCATCCGCACTGCTTCTTGTTGAGCATTATAATAAACTTGACCGCGCCCCCAAATCCAGCGTAACTCTCCATCAACGCGGCGAATGCGGCACTCAAAATCCCACATTTCATTATGAGTTAAAGCACTCAAAAATTTTGCTTCCACCAAAGGACGATCCTCAGGTAAGACGTGTTCCAAGAACATTTCATAACTCCATTCCGGTAGCAGAGAATCGTAGCCAAAGATTTGGTCGTGTCGTACCGAACGGTGGGCAGTTTGAGTCCTCAAGTCTAAATCCCAGTCCCCTAATTGTGCCGATTGCAGGGCAAATCTCAGCCGTTCTTCGCTCTCGCGCAGAGCTTCTTCCGCTAACAGGCGATGGCGTAACGCTGCTTGCTGTTCGCTCATATCGCTAACTAATGCTGCATATCCTTCAACGATTCCCTGTTGATTAAACTGGGGAACGTAAATTGCATTAATATAGCGTGTCCCGCCATCTTTATAGGAAATTTCAGTTTCAAAACTAACCTGCACTCCTGCTAAAACTTGTTCCACATAGGGACGAACTACTTCATAGGCGGCTTCGCCCAAAACTTCCCAAAGATGCTTACCATAGACTTCTGCCGCCGGTTCCCCGAACCACTCTTCATAAGCTCGATTGTTGAAGCGGTAGCGTTGTTGTGAATCCACAAAGGAAATTAAAACTGGCAGTGTATCAGTAATTAAGCGCAGTTCTGTTTCCCGTTGTCGCAGTACTTCTTCATTGGACTCTACAAAGCGATCGAATTTTGCTTTGCTGTCCCAAAGAAACTTTAAGTTTTGTTCGGCTTTACCTTGAGCTGTGCGCCGTGATTCATTAAGGTAGCTGATGATGGCGGCTGCCAGTATGAACACAACCAAAGGAACTAGACTATTGAGATTTGTAGTACTGTCTCGATAAAGCGGCCTCAAGAAAAAATAATCCAGTGCCAAAGTAGACAAAATTGTTGCGAATAATCCCGGAAGCAAGCCACCATACCAAGCACTCACCATTACCGCCGCAAAAAGCAGCGCCGCAGGAGTCGAGATGATATATGGATTCAGCAACAAAGTGACTCCTAATGCTAAGACAACAGATAAAAAAGCAACAAAATAGTGTAGCAACTGCTCTCGAATAACTTTGCTTTTTTTTGCTTTAGCAACAAGGATGTTTTCGGGTTGAAAAACCCTCATTTTATGAATCATAACCGGATTCTGCTTCTGAAAAATACTGATTTAGCAGCCTTTTGCCGGGTTCGCCCATTTGGCGTATCATTTCTTCTATGAGTTTTAGCGCTAACCGTGAAGGCACTGTGTGGCCATTCTCCCAACGATTGACCGTTTTAAATGATACTCCTAATTTTGCAGCAAACTGTTTTTGAGAAAGGTTGAGTTGCTGCCGCAATTCCCGGATTAAATCTAAAATTTCTAATCGTTTTGTGGGGGACATCTCCTTTTCCTATTCCTATGGTATGACTAAAATAGGACACTTGTCCTATCATTTGTCTCTTACTTAGGGAATATTTTTGAGGTTAATTGTTGATTGTTGGCTGTTGATTGCCACCTTCTGAATGATTTATCAAAACAGAATTCAGAAGTCAGGAGTCAGAATTCAGTTGGGTATTTTATACGACTGGCGGATAGCGCAGCTAAGCCGTGTCCGCGTACCCCTGCTCTTAAGCAAGCTACGCGTAGCGTCTCGTAGAGAGCGTCTTGATTCTGAATTCTGAATTCTGAATTCTGTATTCTTCTTCAATAATCAATAAATCATACTAGTTATACTAAATTCCTTATACATTCTGAATTCTGGCTCCTGAGTGCTGAATTTTTCCCAAAATTTCAAGTATATTTTCTTTTTTTACTTGCAGATTGAGTTTTTCTAGACTCGATAGTAAACTGGGGAATTTCTTCGAGTTCATCGTCAGTTAAATTATATTGTTCGCAAACCAAGCTGAGGCGATCGCCAGAAGTTTTGACAGGGTTTACAGAATGAGTTAAATCTCCTTGAAAGTATAGTAAAGTATTAATCTGTGGCTTGATTTGTCCCAGTTGACGTTTGTGCGATCGCAGTACTAATTCTCCTCCTTCCATATTGCTAGGAACTCGCACATAAAGCACACTCACAACTAAAGGTGGTGCAATGCTTTTGCAGTAAGAACGTAAAGAGCGATCGATGTGCGGATCGACACGGGAACCTGCTTTTAACTGTAAAGGATTGAGGTAAAAAGCATTACAATTTGGCTGGAGAGCTAAATCCAAATAAAGCTTAAAGTAGGGAAATTGTTGTTCTACTGTTGCTAATCCAGAACGCTGAAACACTACTGAAAATCCTTTAGTTGCGACAAAATCACGGTTGAGGTTGTTGATGGAAAAATAAGGACAAGCTTGAATTTCTCCCCACAAATTATTTAAGTAATCATCAGGAAATGCATTAGCTTGTTGTTGATAATTTTTCATATAGCAGTCCGATTTGATTAATGAACTGATCTGTATAGGCAGGCAAGAGGCAATAGGGAATAGGCAACAGGGTTATAAAAGAGTAAAGTGTACGGAATTTTGTTCAAAAATCAAATAGGATTCCTATACTAAGTTAAAATCAGTAATTTACTTTATAGAAGCTGAGTTTTTTTCAGAAATCAAATAGGAGTCCTATATTTGATTTTTGAAAACATACGTAGGGCTAAAATAGTGCATTAGCTTGACTCTTGTGGGATGGGCGTCTCGCCATTGGTGTCAACTTAAGTTTAAACGCTTGTCCCACAGCCGTTTTACCCCACCCCTCAATCCCCTAGGGGAGGTTTTGGCTTTAGACAAAACCGGGGTGGGGTGAGTGTGGATTAGTTAGTAATTGAGTAAGTACAATTAACAGCAATTGATTTAGCCTTGTAAAATTTTGTCAATCATGCGGTTGGCTTGGGAAGCATAACCACCACCGAATAAATTGAAGTGATTCAAAATGTGATAAAGATTATAAAGTGTTTTTCTCTGCTCATAACCGTCATCTAAAGGAAACACTTGGTTATAACCTTTGTAAAAGGCTGCTGGGAACCCACCAAACAATTCTGTCATGGCAATATCAACTTCGCGATCGCCAAAATAAGTTGCAGGATCGAATATCACCGGTTCTCCTGACACAGTACACCCAGCATTTCCGCCCCATAAATCACCATGTACCAAGGAAGGTTGTACTTGATGATTTGCTAACAATTCGGGAATTATTGCTAACAAACGTTCTTGTTGGGGAAAACTCCCTCCCCGTCGCCTTGCTAATTGAAATTGATAACCCAGACGATGTTTTACATAAAATTTCACCCAGTCTGCTGTCCAAGTATTAATTTGTGGCGTGGAACCAATAGTATTATTAATTTTCCAACCAAAACCTTCACTACTGCTAGCTTGGTGCATCGCCGCTAGTTGTCGTCCCATTTCTTCCCATGATTTGGTGTTACCGCTTCCCATTTCCAGCCATTCCAGGACGATGTAAGCAGAATTATCAGCTACACCCCAACAAATAGGTTTAGGAACCCGAATACTAGCCGTCAATAACATTTCCTCTAAACCAAGCGCCTCCGCCTCAAACATTGCAACTTGTGAGGCTTGGTTTAGCTTGACAAAGTAGGTTATTTCACCATTAGAGACAGCATAACCTTGATTGATACATCCGCCACCAACAGATCGCCGTTGCTGACTTTGAAATGTTTTACCAGTTATTTGGGTAATATGCGCGTAGATCTCCCTCATCTCCCTCATCCCCATTCCCCAATTGACCAACGTATTTTATATTAGGATTTATCACGATAATTAATATTTTTTTTGTAAAAAAAATTGTTGAAATTTTTCCGGGAATTTTTACCTTTTAAATTAGCGGTTTCGGCCTGCTGTTGTTTGATTTTTGGAAACAACTGTGTCGTTGCCGAAATTACAGCCGACAGCACGTTGGGTAGCGAATCATCAATTTTAATTCCAGGTGTTGATGTTAAAGGGGAAATAGGAAATCGCATTGATGGGGGTGCAGTGCGAGGAGCTAATCTCTTTCACAGTTTTAGTGAATTTAGCATTGATGATGGACAAAGGGTTTACTTTGATAATCCTACAGGGATAGAAAATATTCTCACACGAGTTACAGGTAATAATCCCTCGAATATTTTGGGAACGCTGGGAGTTTTGGGTAATGCAAATTTATTTTTTATTAATCCCAACGGTATAGTCTTTGGAAAAAATGCAAGGTTAGACGTTGCAGGTTCTTTTGTGGGAAGTACAGCTGATAGTTTGAGATTTGATAATAATTTTGCTTTTAGTGCTAATAATCCCCAAAGTCCTCCGTTGTTGACTATCAATGTACCCCTTGGTTTGCAATTTGCCGCAAATCCAGGTAGTATTCTCAACCAATCCACTGTTCGAGATAGTAATGGTGAAATTGTCGGACTCCAGGTGCGATCGCAAAAAACCCTTGCACTTGTGGGTGGTGATATTTTTCTGCAACAAGGTAGGATAAAAGCAGATGGAGGACAGATAGAATTAGGGTCTGTCTTTGGCAATGGTGTTGTGGGCTTAAATTGGTCATTTGCCTCTGATGCTATTCCTTTAACATTAAGTTATGAAGGCATTGAAAATTATCGGGATATCCAATTGTCTGGTAGGGCTGAAATTATTGCTAATTCTGACAGCATTAGTCAAAGCATAGGTAGCGTTCATCTCCAAGGTAGGCGAGTTACCCTCAGCGAGGAATCAGGAATTTTTAACCGCAACACGGGTTCTGGAAAGCCAGGAAGCGTAATTGTCAACGCCTCCAATTTGGTGGAACTGTTAGGAGGTTCTCCAATCAACGAAGATAGCCTCATAAATGTCTCCAACTCTGGTTCTGGAGAGGGAAGCAGTGTAATAATTAACACTAGCCGACTAATTGTCCGGGATGGCGCATACATCGCAGCTACCACCGCAGGTGCAAGTAAAGGTGGTAGCTTGATTGTGAATGCATTAGAATCAGTAGAACTTATTGGCACAACCCTAGACAGCCAGTTTGGAAGTGGCTTGTTTGCTCAATCACGCCAAGACGCTACAGGCGATGGAGGGACTATCACCGTTAATACTAAGCGGTTGATTGTTGGGGATGGCGCACAGATGTCCACTGCTACATTTAGCACAGGTCAGGGTGGAAATATAGTCATAAAGGCTTCGGAATCAGTGAAAGTATCTGGTATGACTCCTGATGGTCAAAATTCAAGTGCGTTGACTGCTCGATCGGGACGCGTTGCTAGGGGTAAAGCTGGAAGCTTGCTAATTGAAACAGGGCAATTACTGATTCAAGACGGAGCTAAAATATCTGTTAGCAGTTTAGGGTCGGGCGATCCTGGAGACCTGAAAGTTAAGGCGGGCAACCTTTTTTTAGATCGGGGTACAGTTGAAGCATTCACTTCTTCTGGTCAAAATGCCAATATTCAGTTACAAGTATCTGACCTCATCTTGATGCGAAACCATAGTGTAATCAATGCTCAAGCATCCAACAATGGTGATGGCGGCAATATAAACATACATACAAATTTTCTAGTTGCTGTGTCTAACGAAAACAGTGATATCATTGCCAACGCCTTTGAAGGTTCGGGAGGCAGAATTAATATTACTGCTCAAGGAATCTTTGGATTGCAATTGAGTGAAACTTTAACTTCTTTGAGTGATATAAACGCGAGTTCTGAATTGGGAATTAATGGAGTTGTGGAAATTAACACACCTGATGTCAACCCCAGTAACGGACTTGTGAATTTACCCACAAATATAGTAGATGCTTCCCGACTCATTGCCCAAACCTGTAGAACTGGTGGCGAAGCAACAGCCAATGAACAAAGTGAATTTATAGTCACTGGAAGAGGTGGTTTGCCACCTAACCCCATTGAGCCATTGAGCAGCGATGTGATTTGGCAAGATTTACAAACCCATACTTTGCCCAATGAAAAGGTGACTGGCTCCCAAAAAGAGGTAAATTTAATTTCAGAAACACCAAGTGCGATCGCCGAAGCTCAAGGATGGGTAACTAACGCTGATGGTACTATTACACTTGTAGCTCAAGCTCCCACTACTACCCCTCACAATTCCTCACTCACACCTGTTAGTTGCCCAGTTGCCCAAAACTAATGTTGCACTCTCACATAGCAAAAAAACTGCCAAAATTTTGGCGTCAAGCTCTAGCTTTTATGCTTTGTGTGCTGTTAGGGGGGAGTCTCACTCTAATGGTGGAATTGAGACAAGTTATGGCTTCTTCAGTCCAACCCCTGGTTAGCCAAGAGAAAATTACAGCAAAATCAAGTTTAATTCAACAAGGCAGAGAACTTTATCAAGCACAACGATATGCTGAAGCGATAAATATTTGGCAGTTGGCACTCAAAGCAGAAACAAATCCATCGTCTCAAGCTACGGTGCTAAATTATCTCTCCTTGGCTTACCAGCAGTTGGGACAGTGGCAGCAAGCAAATGAGACAATTAACTCTAGTTTGAATTTAATTCAAAACTTGCAACAGACAACACCACAAACAAAACTCATCCTTGCCCAAGCACTCAACACCCAAGGAAGTTTGCAATTAGCCCAAGGTAAGCCAGAAGCAGCTCTAAATACTTGGCAACAGGCAACTAATATTTATACCGCAGCAGGTTATACACAAGGCAGAATTGGCAGTTTAATTAATCAAGCTCAAGCCCAGCAAGCTCTGGGTCTTTACCTCCAAGCTCGTAAAACTCTAGCACAAGTAGAACAAACATTAGAAAATCAACCAGACCAACAGTTAAAAACTACAGGTTTGCGTAGCCTGGGCAATGTTTTGAAATCTGTGGGTGCTTTTGCTGATTCTCGCAGAGTTTTGCAACAAAGTTTGCAATTGTTAGAAGATGACCCTAATCTATCACAAGAATTGAGTGCTACTTTACTCAGTTTGGGTAATACAGCTTATACCCAAGGCGATAAAAATGCAGCATTGGCATACTACGAAAGAGCAGCAAATGTTGTTTCTGCCAACAGCGTCACCCATATCCAAGCTCAAATTAATGAACTTCAACTATTAATAGCAACTGGACAAACAAAAAAAGCTGAAAATCTCTCGCTAGAACTGCAACCAAAGTTTAGTAATTTGTCTCCCAGTCGTTCAACAATTTACGCTCGCATCAACTTTGCTAAAAGTTTGGTGAAACTGGGAACGAAAGAATACACCACATCTGCTAAACTATTTGCAACAGCAATTGAAGAAGCTGAAAATTTAAGCGATCGCCAAGCACAATCTTATGCTTTGGGTTATCTCGGCGGACTCTACGAACAAACCCAGCAGTGGTCAAATGCTGAAGATTTAACCCAGCAGGCTTTACAAATAGCCCAAGCCATTAATGCTCCACATATTGCTTATCAATGGCAATGGCAATTAGGACGAATTTTAAAAGCCCAAGGTGCAATCAAGTCTGCAACATCAGCTTATGAAGTCGCCTTTACAACATTAAAATCTCTGCGTAGCGATTTAGTAGCCATTAACAGTGATATTCAATTTTCCTTTAGGGAAGCTGTAGAGCCTGTATATCGTGAATACGTACAATTACTGTTAAATCCAGAACCTAGTCAGGAGCAACTAAAACAAGCCCGTCAGGTAATTGAATCGCTACAACTAGCAGAACTTGACAATTTCTTTCGTTCAGCTTGTCTACAAGGACAGATAGTACCCATTGAGCAAATTCAACAGTCAGCAGCAGCAGTAATTTATCCCATTATTTTGCCAGACCGGCTAGAAGTAATTGTGAGTTTACCTCAGCAGCAACTACGCCACTATGCCACGAAAATCAATCAAGCTGAAGTAGAAGAAACTATAGAACAACTGAGAGAAAATTTAGAAAAACCCTTCACAACTCCTGAGGGAAAATTATTATCTGCAAAAATTTACGACTGGTTAATTCGCCCTGTGGAGGCAGAACTAACTGAAAGTCAGGTGAAAACATTGGTTTTCGTTTTAGATGGTGCATTGCGGAACGTGGCGATCGCAGCCCTTTATGATGGTAATAATTATTTAGTAGAAAAATACAGCATTGCCCTCACACCTGGGTTAGAGCTATTGGGGCCGCGTCCATTGCGTCAAACCAAGCTCAAAACTTTGGTGGCTGGACTCACAGAAGCACGACACGGGTTTAGTTCCTTACCAAATGTCAGCGACGAATTAAAAACAATTGAGTCGGAAGTCCCTAGCGAAGTTCTCCTCAATCAAACATTCACTAGTTCAGCGCTACGAAAACAAATTGACTCAGTACCCTTTTCTGTGGTGCATCTCGCAACTCACGGTCAATTTAGTTCCAACGCCGATGAAACCTTTGTGTTGGCTTGGGATAAACCGATTAAACTCAACGAATTGAAAAATTTGCTCAGCAGCAGAGAGCAAACTACACCTGAGCCAATTGAATTACTCGTTCTCAGTGCTTGCGAAACTGCCGAAGGAGACAAACGCGCCGCTTTAGGACTAGCTGGGATAGCAATTCAAGCAGGCGCACGCAGTACCTTAGCCTCGCTTTGGAGCTTAGATGATGAATCTAGCGCCCGCCTCATCGGTCAATTTTACAAAGAATTGGCCACAAAGCAAGTCACAAAAGCAGAAGCACTGCGCCAAGCCCAACTTTCTCTCTTAAAAGACCCAGATTATCGGCATCCCATACATTGGGCGGCTTACGTGTTACTGGGAAATTGGCTGTGATAGATGCACGGGGGGAAGGGGGAAAGGGAAGAGGTTTGGTATTTTCCCTTTCGCCAATAAAGATGTATCCCTTTGACCACAAGAGTGCAAAAAGCACTCTTGTGCAAGAGGTCTGATGTATTTGAAACCTTTCCCCTTTTCCC
>NZ_JACKZU010000178.1:0-16299 GCF_014222165.1 Nostoc sp. 2RC | reverse complement strand
CTCCCCACACTCCCCCATCTCCCCACCTCCCCATCTTTTGGTTAAAACAATATCAATGACAGGAAATTCACTTCAGTAATAAAATAATCTATATAACTTCTGTCTTTGGAGGAAATACCTCTATTTCATGCAACTTTTTGGGTTATTTCTGTGGATTAAGCATCTTTCTCTCGGTAGATAGTTGTACTGAAATCAACATCGTTGATATGTTATTAATATGACAATAGTAAGAAAAAACTCCCCCAATACATCAGTAATTCCTCCAGAAACATTGGCAGAAAAATTTATTGAAGCAGAGCGTATGCATGATGTTCTGCTGTTACTGCAAAATCTAATTAACAGTGAAGAAGCCACTGTGAAATTAATTCTGGATTGTCTTTATGATGTTGGCTCGGTTAACTTAATTAACCAAAAGCTTCGCCCACAACCCATAAACAGGTTGATGAAATTAATTGCGCGGATGTCGAAACCAGTTTTTAGAACTTTAGCCTATAACTGGTTTAAAAAGAACTGCCCGCAACTGATTGCTAATTGGTTACATTCTCAAGTTACTTTTGGAAGTACTCCAGCTAAACCGCGAGAAGTAGCCATTGAAGTTACACCAGTTGAACCATATTCTGCACTACAGGCTGAAAGTCTTAACCAAGAGATTAAGACTCTACGCCATCAAGTGAGATTGCTAGCTGGGATTTCGATAATTGCGATCGCTGTTTTAGGAGTCACAGCCACTTGGTTAAATTGAAGTCCAAAGTTAGTACAGTTATCAAATTTAAAATTTAATCGCTCCAACAACACTTTTTATCGTAAGATTCAGTTGGGTTATCAAAAACTAACCAGTCTCAAATATTGATGGTACAAACCACCCGAATTGCAGAAGCATTCTTTCAAAAAGCTTATTCATCCATGAACTCAGAATTAAAAATTACTGTCTTGTGAGCAGGGCGTTCGCGCAGCGTCTCGTAGAGAAGCCCATTATAAATCATATCATTATGACTGTGCCAAAACCTAGCTTAGAGGACATCGAAATACGTCTACTTTTAGAAGGGGTGTATCAGTATTATGGTTATGATTTCCGCAATTACGCCCTTTCTTCAATTAAGCGCCGTATTCTCGGTTTTATGAGTTTAGAAGGGTTAACTAATATTTCTGCTTTGCAAGAGCGGTTACTCCACAACCCTAACTATTTAGAAAAATTTTTGCTGGCTCTGACAGTAAATGTAACATCAATGTTTCGCGATCCTAGCTTTTATAACACCTTTAGAAGTCAAGTTATTCCGTTCTTGCAAACCTATCCTTTTATTCGTATTTGGCACGCTGGATGTTCTACGGGTGAAGAAGTCTATTCAATGGCAATTCTCCTACAAGAAGAAGGACTTTATCACCGTTGTCGCATATATGCAACTGATACCAACGAAAAAGTATTACAAAATGCCAAAAGTGGTATTTTTTCTCTAAAACTCATGCAGGAATATACTCATCTTTACCTAAAAGCAGGAGGCAAAAAGTCTTTTTCTGAATATTATACGGCAGCTTATGACAACGCTATTTTTCGAGCATCTTTAAGGGAAAATATTGTTTTTGCCCAGCATAATTTAGCAACAGATAGCTCTTTTAACGAATTTAATGTCATCCTTTGCCGTAACGTGTTGATATATTTCAATCAGATACTTCAAAAGCGGGTACACGAACTGTTTTTTAATAGCCTTTGTACCTTTGGCATTTTGGGCTTAGGAAGACAAGAATCCATTAGATTCACTCCCTATGAACAGCAATATGAAGAGATAGTTAAAGGTGAAAAGCTATATAGAAAAACAAGAGCGCGGGGACATAGTGAAGCCGGGATGCACAAAGATTTTAATTATAATTGAATCAGCTAATGTGCGCTAAAAAAATAGAAAAAAAGTCCTCCCTGTTAGAAGAGGACATTTTTATTTTTCAATCCAATCACAACTAAACTAAATACGCGACTTGACAAATTTCTCTAACCTATCCATCCCTTTTTCAATGGTCGCTAAATCGGTGGCGTAGGAAAGGCGAATGTTGTCATCAGCGCCAAAGGCAATTCCGGGAATGACTGCTACTTGATGTTCTTCTATTAAGGCGTCGCAAAATTCCAAGGATTTCAAACCTGTTTTGCTGATGTCGGGGAAAAGATAAAAAGCGCCATCTGGTTTAGCGGTACTCAGTCCGGGAATGGCGTTGAGTCTGTCTAACATTACCTGTCGGCGTTTGGCAAAGGCTTGACGCATTTCTTCTACACAGTCTTGGGGATTTTGCAGTGCAGCGATCGCTCCATATTGAGCAAAGGTACAGACGTTAGATGTACTATGTCCTTGGATGGAACTGGCGGCTTTAATAATTTCCACTGGCCCCGCTAAATAGCCAAGTCTCCAGCCCGTCATGGAATAAGCTTTAGCAAATCCATTACTGATTAAAGTCCGGTCAAAAATTTCCTTGCCTAGAGAACCAATGCTGATATGTTCTGCACCGTCGTAGAGGATTTTTTCGTAAATTTCATCAGAGACGACAAAGATATCTGCATCAACTATTACCTCTGCCAATGCTTTAATTTCATCTGGGGTGTAAACCATCCCCGTGGGATTAGATGGAGAGTTGAGGATAAATAACTTTGTCTTGGGGGTGATGGCTTGACGCAGTTGTTCGGGAGTAATTTTATAGCCTGTGCTTGCATCTGTGGGGACAATTACCGAAACTCCACCCACCAAGGTCACCATTTCCGGATAACTTAGCCAGTAGGGTGCAGGAATTATGACTTCATCACCTGGATCGATTAACGCCACAATCAAATTGTACAGAGAATGCTTACCGCCATTGGTGACGATGACATTCTCTGACTTATAATCAAGACCGTTATCAGTTTTAAGTTTATGGGCGATCGCTTCCCTTAACTTTGGTTCTCCGGCGGCGGCACCGTATTTGGTTTTGCCTTCATCCAAAGCTTTTGCTGCTGCGGCTTTGATATGCGCTGGGGTATCAAAATCTGGTTCTCCAGCGCTAAAACTACAAACATCTATGCCCTCTGTCTTCATTGCCTTAGCCTTGGCTGCGATCGCTAAGGTTAATGAAGGTGTTACCTGACTTACTCTTGCTGCCAGCTTCATTCTTACTTTATTTTGGCAAATCTTTCACTTACTTAAGCATATCCTAGAATCCCACCCAGATTTTCCTTTTCACAATTCCTTGCCTAATTGCTGCCTAAGTCCTAATCTAGAATTCTTTTTCACTCTGCTTCTCCTGTAGCTAGCATCAGCCCCCAAAAAATTCCCAAACGAACTTTAGTCCCACGAGAAACTACGAAATTGGCACAACTCAGGAAATGATGCAATTCATCTTGGGTGTAACACTGCTGATGTGCTGGGTCAAAAATCTTCAGTATGATATCCAATATTTGACAAAATAAATAATCTTTACACCAATCCAAAATTACAACTTTGCCATTGGGCTTGAGTACGCGTTTCATTTCTATTAATGCTGCCAATGGTTCGCTAAAGTAATGGAATGCACTGGCTGATACAATGACATCAAAACTATTGTTAGGAAATGGCAACGCTGAGCTACTAGCAACTTGAAATGAAACCTGCGGATAACCGCTACATTTGTTCTCGGCAATAGCTAGCATCTGTTCTGAAATATCTACACCGACAATTTTGAGGTTTGGATAATCAGTTAATAGCAATTTTTCTAATTCACCCGTTCCACAACCAATATCAAGTACAGTATCTAACGGTGATATTTCTGCCCAGGTTTTGAGCGAAGAAAGTGTATTATCAATATACTTTTTCCAACGGCGATCGTATATGGCCGCCAGATTGTTATATTGTTTGCGAACTGTGGCTTCAATCATATAACAGGGAATAGACAACAGGCAAAGAAAGCTTCTTGAATACTTGAGCTTGCACCAACTTCTTAATAGTAATGTGGAAGGGCGATTAATGTATAAATACGTAAACTAAGCTGTTTTGCATTTAACTTGCACATTGACTCGTCGTCGGCTGTTGACGATTGACAGTTAACAAAAGCCAGTGCTTTGAACGGCTTAAGGGGCTTGTCCGGTTCCCAGGAGAAGAAGGTTCCTGCTTTCTTAGGATAGCAACTAGCTCTCATATCATGTCCGGTTGAAGACTTATCATTAGGACTGACGCTCTTACGTGGGGACGCGGGGAATTTTTTTGATAAGTGATTAGGCGGACATGATATCAACAGTCAACGACTTTAAGCTCACGACTGAGGCAATAAATAGGATTTTACGTCATTACAAGCAAAGTGAAGTAATGGCCAAAACTCTGGTATTGCTTCCCTACACTTCGTTTCCGTCGCAATGACAATATCAGCGTTGCGTAAGTCCCAGAAGTCACTGGCCAAAAATAGCGATCGCTCCAAAGTTGATAAAGCAGATAACCACAAATATGATGTTATATATGCAAAATTTAAATTTATAAAAATTACGCTAGTCAATAGGATTTTTAAGTCAAAATTATGGAGCCAAGCCACCGACCACTGCACTACGATGCCGATCTAGAGTTTCAAGAAGCACTGGAACAATTGGAGGATATCTTACAAGAAAATCCTACTGAGGATGAAGATACACCAAAATTGCATAACCAGAGTGCTGATGAAGTCGAACTCAATAAAGACTTGACAAATATTGATTTAGCTGCATTTGAAGACGCCGTTGCCGACATTGAACAATATTTGGAGGAAAAAACGAAATAAAACTTGGGGACTGGGGACTGATGACTGATGACTGATGACTGATGACTGATGAATTATTATTCCCTGCTCCTCTGCCCCATACTTCTCTGCGAGAGGCTGCGCCAACGGCTCCGCTCAGTACAAGTCTCCCCATCTCCCTACCCCCCCACTCCCTACTCCTAAGCCATTTGCCGTTGAGCTTCGTACAACATTAACGCAGCTGCGATCGCTACGTTCAAAGACTCTACCCCAGGACTCAGGGGAATTTTCACTTGCTTGTCTGCCATTGCGGCTAAGTCTGCTGACAAACCAGCACCTTCGTTTCCCAGTAATATTAAACTCGGTTTTCGCCAGTCCACCTGCCAATAAGTTAAGCTTGCATTCGGCAATGTTGCTATTACCTGCATTCCTGCTTGCTGGCTTTGTTGTACTATCGCTTTTAAATCTTCGGTGACTCCCGTTGCTAGGCGGAACCATTGCCCTGCTGAAGCACGTAGCACTTTGGGGTTCTCTAAATCGACGCTATCTCCACTGAGCCACAACCCGGACGCTCCAGCGGCCGCCGCAGTACGAATCATCGTACCCAGGTTCCCAGGATCTTGTACTGTTTCTAAAGCTAGGACTAAACCAGTAAATGGTACTTGAGTTTGACCATTGCTGCGTTTTGCTGTTGCTACCACACCATCGGGTTGCACTGTGGTGGCGATGGCATCTAAAATCTCTTTACTGACAATTTCGGCGCGGCTGCATCGCCTACAAGCTTCCTCCCACAATGACGGGTGGTTTGCTTGCCAATCTGGGGTACAACACACCGTTTCTAGGGGGTAATTCACCGCACAAGCTTCCTCTAACAGGTGCGTCCCTTCCAGCAAAAATAACTCCTGCTTGTGGCGCTCCTTGGTAGAGTGTAACTTGCGGATTTGCTTGACTAAAGGATTTTGTAAGCTGGTCAACATGATTTTAGATTTTAGATTTTAGATTTTAGATTAATCCAAAATCCAAAATCCAAAATTGATTATGCGGAACCCGGGACTTGAACCCGGAAGCCTTGCGGCACTAGAACCTGAATCTAGCGCGTCTGCCAATTCCGCCAGTTCCGCTGGCAATTATCTTTATCCACAATTTCTAATTGTTACGTATTTTTTTACCTTTGTCAAGTGCAAAAAAGCGAAAGTTAAAAGGCAAAAGAAAGAATAATAGAGTATTTCTTTTTACTTTTATCTTTTGATAGCAGTTGCCGTTAAAACTCGGATACCAACTTCTCTGTTTGGTCTTCTCTGCTATATTTTTTAAGGAACTAACCCTGCACGTAAAGCACGCACAGCAGCTTGTGTACGGTCAGCAACACAGAGTTTATTGAGAATACCACGTACGTGAGTTTTGACAGTGCCCACTGTGAGATATAGTCTTTTGGCGATTTCTGCATTGTCACATCCTGCGACAATCAACTCTAAAACATCCATTTCCCGTTGAGTTAAAGGATAACTGACGATAGTTTTTTCGATATCTGGGTCAATACCTTCAATTAACACTCTTTTGGTTGCCGATCCTCTGCTAGCATCGGGGAAATCTTGGCGTATTTGCTGGAGTACAAGGTCTGCGATCGCTGGATCGATCCATGAGCTACCTGCATGGGTTGTTCGCACAGCCTCAATTAGCCTCTCACTTTCGATATCCTTCATACAATAGGAATCAGCCCCTGCTGCAAATGCAGCTAACACTGCCTGCTCGCTATTCTGCATTGTTAAAATCAGCAGTTTTGTTGTATAATCTTCTGTCTCTGCTTGATATTGCCTAATTGTCCGCGTTAGCTCGATACCATCCATATCAGGCAAACCAATATCAATAGTAGCAATATCAGGTTTGAGACTTTTCACAAGCTCGATTCCATCTGCGGCATTGGCGGCTTCACCAACAATGTTAACTTCTGGCTGAGTTTGTAAGGCAGCCCGCAAACCGATTCTCGTAAGGTTATGATCTTCGATGACGAGGATCTTGATTTCATCCATAGTTGCTTAACTTTACTGTTATCTATCTAGAGTACACATTAAAATAATCCTGTTCTCCAATTCAGGATTTTATACAAAAAGCAATATGTTTGCTATTGTTTCCAGGAGTGCATCTACCATTAGACATTAAATAACCTTATCTTGTAGGTTTTTCCAGAGGCAAGAGTTTCATCTAAACAATACAATTCAATCAAAAAACTATTTTTGTCCATTCTTGCCAAGATGTATGTTTTATGCGCTACAACTGATTTTCCAAATCTGATAGCAACTACGAATCGGTTAATGTTCCATCGCCGATCCTTGCTGTAGCACTAATGATGCACATAAAATGAATCACTAAGCTGCTTCAATGTTACACCAATTTTAAAAAAGAGTGCCACAGATACACCGTCCGAAACCCTTGTAATATAGGCGTTTTTCCTTGATGAATTTTGTAGCTTTAGCTTGTCTTAAGGTATGCGTCAATTGGGAATTTGTATTACATTCTAGTTACAAATTTAATTTGGCGGACAACATGCTGAACAATAAGTAACATTTAGTACTTTTAATACTGAATTAACGAAGAAAATAGTATAATTATTCAAAAAAGATGTCAAAAATTCAGGAAAGTTTAAAGGAAAATGTGAAATTTTAATTATGTCAACACTATTGGAGTAAGCTATTACTAGATTTGCGAGGAATAGCCAAGCACTTCTTATTATATTTAGCCATGTCCTTAACTAAAACTGTTAAAAAAGATAAAATTCTCGTTGTCGATGACATATTTGACAATTTACTGATATTAGAAGCAGTCCTACAAGATAACGACTATGAACTGAGCTTGGTGGAAGATAGTAAAGTTGCTCTAGATATGGTTGAGCAATCACCACCAGATTTAATTCTGTTAGATGTGATGATGCCAGGGATAGATGGTTATGAATTTACTCGACGCATCCGCAAAAATCAAGCGTTGCCGTTTATCCCGATTTTGTTGATTACCGCTCACTATGAATCCAGCGTTGTGCAAGGACTGGATGCTGGTGCAGATGACTTTATTCGGAAACCATTCGATCCTGATGAACTACATGCACGAGTGCGATCGCTGCTCCGCCTCAAGCATAGCATTGACGAACGAGATCAAATGGCGAATTTGCGGGCAGATTTTGTCTCGCGTTTTACCCACGATTTACGCATACCCCTAGTAGCCTCCAATCGGATTTTAAAATTACTACTGGAAGGGAGGTTTTGCGACGTTTCGCCACAATTACAAGAAATAATTAATACCATGATTGGCAGTAATCAAGACCTGCTAGAAATGGTAAATACTTTGTTAGAAGTTTATCGTCATGAAGCGGGCTGCAAAACTTTAAAAATTGCACCTTGTAATCTTCAGGAATTAGTTAATGAAGTCGCCCAAGAATTAACTCCTTTAGCTGAAGAAAAAGGGTTAGCCGTCAACATTGATAAAAGCGAAACTACAAGTACGGTAATGGGCGATCGCGTAGAACTGCGACGAGTTTTAACAAACATCATCGGCAATGCCATTAAATTTACAGACAAAGGTTCTGTAAATATTCGCTGCGATGTTAATTTGCCAGAGGTAATTATCAGTATCCAGGATACAGGGCCGGGAATTTCCAAACAAGACCAAGCAATTTTATTCGAGCGATTTCGCCAAGGTAAACACCAACGTTCTGGTAGTGGTTTAGGACTATATCTATCTCGTTGCATCATTGAAGCACATCAAGGCACAATCGATGTCACATCTGAACCAGGGCAAGGTAGTACATTTACAATTCGTGTCCCTTTGGCTGGTGAAAACTGAAAAGTTTGTTGACTGTTGACTGTTGACGGTTCACAGTTAACAGTCAACAGCCTTAAATGTGGAAGAGCTTATCTGTTTAGGCGATGGCCTAAACTAAAAATAAGCTTTTTTGATTCAATACCTATGGTTCAGTCTTCTAATCAACGCCTAAGTCTAGAAGAATTTCTGGCACTCCCCGAAGGTGATATTACATACGAATTTGTGAACGGTGAAGCTGTACCCAAATATAAAAACGATGAAATGTCACCAAAATTTTTTCATGGCTCGACCACAGGTGCTTTATTTATACTATTGTCTGCATGGGCAAAAGAAAAGGGTCGGGTTGTCATTGAATGGGCAATCAAACTAACACTAAATCAACAAGATTGGATGCCCGTACCAGATTTGAATTATGTTTCATACCGCCGTCTTCCTGCTGACTGGGTATTAGATGAACCTTGTCCTGTGCCACCAGAATTAGTGATTGAAATTATTTCCCCTGGTCAGACTTTTGGTGAAATTGCCGAAAAAGCAACTGATTATCTCAAAGCTGGTGTTTGTTGTGTTTGGGTGGTTGATACGCGAGCAAAAACGGTAACAATTTTTTATCCCAATACACCACCACAGACAAAAAGAGGTAACGATACTTTAGCTGATTCGTTACTAGAAAAAATCCCATTTACACCGCAAAATATTTTTCAACAAGCCGGAATTATCTAAGGGACTTGCAAGTAAAAAAATATTTCATTACTATTGTTGACTGTTGACCCTTCGACTCCGCTCAGGGTCAACGGTCAACACTTTAACCTTTTTTCTGAGACGCTGCTAAAAGTTCCAGAATCACCCCATTTGTCCAGCCGAAACCCACTTCGTTAGAACTATATCCAAAACAGATTTCACTGGAAACGTTGGCGGAACAGCGTTGGACATCATATTTTTCCACTAAAGTGTTGTGACGCCCGAATTCCTTGACCACCATAGCGAGGAATTTGTTAGCAATGCGATCGCCTTCTGTATGATATCCATAGCGGTGAAGTCCTTGGACAGCGATTAAGGTCAACGGTGCCCAGCCAAAGGGTGCGTCCCACTGATTGCCGGTCACGCGAGTACTGGTAAAAATACCACCTGGGGCTTCAAACAAAGAAAGATTTTCTACTAAGCGCTGGGCTTGGGATGGGGAAGCAATTCCCAGCCAAAGGGGATAGAATGTCGTGGCAAATTCATAACGGCGGCGTTCGCCACTCTGGAGGTGATAGTCGAGATAAAGCCCGTGTTCTTCATCCCAAAGAAACTGATCGATGCGTTGGCGGCGAATTTCTGCACGTTCGCGCCATTGTTGCACTAGATCTTCGTTGCCGAAAATCTCATTTATTTGTACTAAGTCTTGTTCCATCTGATACAGTAAACTGTTCAGACACACAGGAGCGTAATGGAGGATGTCGGCGCTGAAGGGGCCAAATCGGTTAGTGATATCAAAACCGGACTCGCGCATGGTACGATCGCCTTTATAAAATAGGCTGGTTAATTCGTCCTTTTCGCGATCGTAGTAAAGATTAACATCATAATCTTCAATTTCAAAGGTTTGATAGTACTCCTTAACGCGGTCGTAATGGCTTCTTCCCTGTTCATCTCGTTCGGAAAACAAAACTTCTGGTGCAGGGCCTTCGCCAAAAGCGTAAAATCTCGATAAGCCGGTTCCAGGATTCAAGTGCGGCGGCACTACCCAGTAATAATAAAACTGTTCTAGTAGCGGTACCGTTGACCTCAGCCATTGTTCATCCTGGGTGTGTTGGAATAGCGCCATCACCATCATACTCAGGACTGGGGGCTGCGATCGCGACAGCATGTAAGTCCGGTTGGAATTGAGGATAGTACCGTAATGCTGCACTTGGTAAAGTAATTGGTCTACCTGGCTTTGGGCTAGTTCCAATTCGCCATCATGTAGAAGTCCCAATAATATAAAGTAGCTGTCCCAACCATACATTTCGTTAAAGCGACCACCGGGGACGACATAAGGCCCTGGCAGGTATAGTAATCCATGTTCTTGAATTGCTTCTGGCTCAGGCGGCAAAGTACGAATTTGAATTCTTTGCATATCCTGACGAGATAGCGATCGCTCTAACACAGTTTGCACGTTAGGACAATCTTCCAAAGGTGAAATGTAGACAATCCAAGGAGTTTCTGAACTGTGGTCTAGTTTACTATCTTTGGCAGATTGTACGAGATGTTCGTGCGATCGGGTTAAGGTTTTCCAGGTTTTTTTGATATGGGATTGTACTGCGTCTATCTGCGCGGTGGTGAGTGATGGAGTAGTCATAATGTGGAGTAAGAATTACTTTTAAACGCATAGGCACTTTGCCTTCCCGTAGGGTAGGAACGCTAAGGAAATCGCAGAGGAACGCAGAGTTTTTCCAGCGTTTTCTCTGCGCCTTTGCGTGACGCCAGTTGCTACCCTTCGGGTTCCGCGTTAGCGGTAAAAGTCGGCACAGCCGCCCAACGCACTGGCTCTTCTGCGTGAGATTTTATTGTTTCACTCAGCACTACTAACCAACAATGCAACCGGAAAATGCGCGAGGGCAGATCCGATAGATAATGTTTCTTTGGCTTGTAATGGTTGCTGAGTTAAGACATTTTTCCAAGACGACGAAGTTCCTGAGGGTAATTGTAGGCGCGTATCTTTCCAGACTGACTCACCCAAGGGATTTTCTCCAGGTTGAATGAGGCGAGTGAAAAAGCGGGGTGCGATGGCGATCGCTGTTTGATTCTTTAATTGTCGCGCAAAGGCAATAATATGATTAGCGTGAGTTCCATGAATTTCTAACGGCAGATAATCTCCGTCTTGGAAAAGTGAGAGATAATCTTTTCTGGCTTTGAGTAATTGTGCCGTTAAAAACAGTTTGATTCTGCCGTCGGTTTTGTGTTTGAGCAATTCTTGAATCAATCCTAAGATATCTGTTTGGATTTGCTCTTTCATGGCAGTTAAATAACTGCGTCGTTGTTCAAAATCCACGGGACGGCGGTTATCTGGATCGACTAAACTTAATTCCCAAAGTTCCGTTCCTTGATAAAAATCAGGTACGCCCGGAGCTAAAGTCTTAAGTAGAGTTTGGGAAAGGGAATTAAACATTCCGTAGTCGGCAATTCGCTGTTGAAAAGGATGAAAGGCTTCGAGAAATTGCCCAGAAGTTGCAGGATTCAAGATTTTTTCTACAAAGGAAGTGCAAGCTTCTTCGTATTCGCTATCAGGCCGCAACCATGCAGTATGTACTTTTGCTTCTCGAATTGATTTGATGATGTATTCCTTCACCCTTTCTACGAAAGATTCCTGTTCTTCTGCGGTCAAGGGATATGCACCGATTAAGGTTTGATAGAGAAAATACTCATCATTGCGATCGGGCATGGCAAATCCGTGGCGAATCTGGCGATGTCCTTGATTATAATGACTCCAGATGTTGACTTGTTCTTCCCATTCTTCTGGCAATTCTGACAATACATTTAACCTTGCTCGCACGTCTTCACCGCGTTTAGTATCGTGGGTGGCTGTGGCGTTCATGGTGTGAGGCCATGTTGCTTGGTGCTTTTGGTTAAAGCTGTGGAAGTCAGCTACAGAAATGCCAAAATGGCTGGGATTTCCGCCCACTTCATTGAGGGATATCAAGCGATTGTAAACATATAATGTTGTGTCTTCCACACCTTTGGCCATGAGGGGGCCGCTGTATTGCTGCATTCTGAGAACAAAATATATCCACTGTTCCCGTTCTGTTTGGGAAAGAGAATTATCGAATTCTAGGAGCATCAATTTTTCAATAAAATTTAACTCATGCTGCAATAAAGGTGCTTGTTCTTTAGCTTGATTAATTACCTCTTGAATGGTGAGTTTATCTCCTTCTCCAATTCCATCGGGAGTAATATAAGTACGGTAAATTGGGAACAGTGTTAAAACTTCGGCGATCGCTCTTTTGAGTCCATTGATAGTAAAGTCATTTCCGTAGCGATATTTGCTGGAAATATTTTTTAGTAGAATGGCTAAATTATCTATGTCACCTGCTAAATTTTTCTCGATAATTAGCTGTTTTTTATCCTTGATTAAAGAAGCATAATTGAGTTTATTATTGATAAAAGCATAATAGATTTTATCAAACAAAAACTCGGTTTCGTTATTGCAAAATACACCATTGACATAATTTAGAAAATCGTAACCAGATGTACCTTGAATTTGCCAATTTTCTGGCAAATCTTCAGTTAATTCCAAAATCTTTTCCACGGTGATGTAAACATCTGGCGTTTTTTCTTGCAGCCTTTCTAAATACTGAGTCGGGTTATACAGTCCATCTATGTGGTCAATGCGTAAACCTGTAAATTTACCTTCTTCAACTAGCTTTTGAATCAAACTATGAGTGTTATTAAAAACTCGCAGTTCTTCAATTTTGACAGAAATCAATTCATTGACCGTAAAGAATCGCCGATAATTCATTTCTTCCGCCCCGACTTTCCAAAAGGCGAGACGATAAAACTGGTCTTTGAGTAAATCGTCTAGGAGATTAAAGCTTTCAGAATTACCCGGTTCTCCATTAAAAGTTTTGAGATTTTCTACAATAAACTCGCGGATTGCATCGTTTGTATTGTAAAGTTCCCAAACTAATCCTTTGATAAATGCAATTTGGTCTTGTCGCTGTTTACCCGCAACTTCTGAAGGCACATTTTTCAGAATGTACAGAATCCCCAATAATTTAATAAAATCAGGATGATTGCGGCCTAACGTGCGCGTGAGTTTGCCCAGATTATAGGTGAGAAATTTTGTGTAAGACTCTAAGCGCAGTGGTAGTTTTAAACTGTAATAGTTGACAGTTAAGCCATTTTGTTCGTATTGCAGTTGAATATGTCCATTTTCCAAAGATACGCCATAGAAATCTCCCAATAAAGGAGCGAGAATTCGTTGTTGGCGATCGCCAAATGGTACATTCCAAGAAAGGTCGAAATAATCAGTATAACTGGAATCTGGCCCGTGTTCCAAGATATCCATTAAATACTCATTTTCGCTGCTATAGGCCATGTGGTTGGGCACAATATCCTGTAACCAACCCATTCCCAGAGATTGGATTTCACTAATTAATGCATCAAAGGACTCATTAGTTCCCAGTTCCGGATTGAGTTGAGTCGGGTCTACTATATCGTAACCGTGAGTACTACCAGACCGCGCCTTGAAAATCGGCGAAGCATACAAATCAGAAATGCCTAAATCAGAAAGATAAGCGGCGATGGCTTTTGCATTTTCAAAGCCAAACTGGGGTGTAAACTGAATTCGATAAGTTGCTCTTGGAATTCGCATACTTGTATTTCGTGGAAGTGATGAATTAGGAGTGATGAATTAGGAGTGATGAGTTAGGAGTTAGGAGTTAGGAGTGATGAATTAGGAGTGATGAGTTAGGAGTTAGGAGTTAGGAGTGATGAGTTGGGAGTGATGAATTAGGAGTGATGAGTTGGGAGTGATGAGTTGGGAGTGATGAGTTGGGAGTTTTAGCTTTTCAAACTCAACAGTGAACCTCTAAGCTTAAACGTTGAACCTTTAAAACCAACTCCAAACTCCAAACTCCAAACTCCAAACTCCTAACTCCTAACTCTTAACTCCTAACTCCCCATTCCCTACTCCCTTTCATACAGTACTAAACTAATGGGTTGTAGTTTAATTTCTTCTCCCGCAGATAGATATTCAGGGGCTTGAGAACCAGGCCCAGACCATGAGGTGTCTGCTGAATCTAATAGTTTGTGAGCTTTGTTTTGAATTGGCAAAGTTATTGTCACTGGAGACGAATTAAAATTCAATACAAATATTAATTCACTCGTTTCACTCCAACGACGAACGATGACTAATTGCTTGTCTTCATCGCTAGTGGCTTGGATAGAATTGCGGTCTTGGTTAATCAGTACTGGATGGGTTTTGCGTAAATTAATTAATTGACGATACCAATTCCATAAAACTTTGTGATTGTCTTCGTGGCGTAATTCCCAGTTGAGTTTGCTCTGTAAAAATGTTTCTGCTGATTCTGGGTCTGGGGGGTCGTCTTCATAATGAAATGGTTCAAATTCTTCTTTCCGTCCGGCTCGAACTGCTTGAATTAAATCTGGGTCTGAGTGACTAACAAAGTAAATGAATGGTGCGGTTTCACCGTATTCTTCGCCCATGAATAATAAAGGCAAATAAGGTGAGAGTAACACAGCGCCGGCGGCTAATTTTAATCCTTCAAAAGAGACGCGCGCACTGAGGCGTTCTCCTTTCATTTGGTTGCCGATTTGGTCGTGATTTTGGATGCAGACTAAAAACTGTGATAAAGGGCGATCGCTGCAAGATAAACCATGATATCGTTTGCGATCCACCGAGTATTTCCAATCATAGACAAAAGTATCTTGATAAGCTTTTGCTAAGTCAGCAAATGTGCCAAAATCTTGATAATATCCTTGGCGATCGCCTGTTAAAAGTGTATGTAAGGCATGGTGAAAATCATCACTCCATTGGGCATCGATTCCATATCCGCCCAATTCCACCGGACGAATGATTTGCGGATTATTTAAATCACTTTCGGCAATTAAATGACGTTTCCATCTTTGCCCTTGTTGAGAAAAATGATGAACTGCTTCTGCTAATTCCCACAAAAAATGCTTTGCTCCCAAATCATAAATTGCTTGAATTGCATCTAACCGCAGTGCATCAATATGAAATTCACTCAACCAATAAATCGCATTTTCAATAAAATAATTTCGCACGCCCATATTCAGGGCATCATCGAAATTCATCGCATTGCCCCACGGCGTTTTATAGGTTTTGGTAAAGTACGGCCCAAACTGACCAATGTAATTACCTTCTGGCCCAAAGTGGTTATACACCACATCCAGCACAACAGCAATACCATTTTCGTGGCAAGCATCCACCAATTTTTTTAAATCAGCTGGAGTTCCGTAGGAATTTTGCACAGCATAAGGATAAACGCCATCATACCCCCAGTTACGGTATGCCAAAGCAGGTTCAATATGGGTATCTCCGGGAAACTGAGAAATCGGCATGATTTCAATGGCATTAATTCCCAGTTCTCGTAATTCCGGGAGACGGGGAATAATAGCAGCAAAAGTACCTTCAGGGGTGAATGTCCCCACATGAAGTTCGTAAAAAATCATCGACTCCACAGGAATTCCAGCCCATCCTTCATCAGTCCACTGAAACTGACGATCTATAATTTGAGATGGCCCGTGTACACCTTCAGGTTGATAGCGCGATGCTGGATCCGGGAAAGCATTTTCTCCATTCAGCACATACTTATAAAGCGTACCTGGATACACATCATTCACCTTCGTCTGCCAGTATCCCTCTGCTTGAGGTTTAAGCGCAATTACCTGCGGTTCTGGCGTCAAAATTTGCACAGCAACGCTATCTAACGTCGGAGACCAAACTGTAAATTCACACTCTCCGTTACCCAAATAATGAGCACCAATTCTCACGCAGATTTCCCCCTTCAATCAGGTTGTGTACCGGATTTTGGCGTCCAGTAATTTCATGTTGTCACACACTTTTGACCAACACGCCAAACAAATAGAATCATGGTGGTTTCACTGGACTTTTTACTAGTATCAAAGGACTGAATTTAGAACTACAAAACTCTGTCTAATGATAAATTAAGTTATTGAACATTTTTTGGTGTTGGCTGGGGACTGATGACAGTTGACAGTTGACAGTTGACTGGAGACTAGGGACTGTAAAATCAGAATTTATTCTCCTTGTCCCCCTTGTCTCCCCATCTCCCC
>NZ_JACKZU010000177.1:0-16438 GCF_014222165.1 Nostoc sp. 2RC | reverse complement strand
ACTGAGGAGTTAGGGGAAAGGGGAAAGGTTAAAGGGTAAAGGGAAAAGGGATAAATTTAACCTTTCCCCCTTACCCCTTTCCCTTTTCCCATGCCCAATGCCCCATGCCCAATGCCCAATGCCCCATGCCCAATGCCCCATGCCCAATGCCCAATGCCCCACCACATTGTAAAGACTTTATGAACGGGTGTCATGTTTCCGTATACTATTGTTCCCTTTGATTCGCTAATCTTAACTCTTTAGTTGTTTTGTTCTAGAAGGGTAAGCGGAACCAACGAGTCACGATATTGTATAAGCGATCGCGCCATGAAGGAGAACGCCAATTTTTACCTTGATGTTGTTCTATCAACTGATGTCCCAAGGGAGTAAGGCGAAAACTATCGGTAATTCCCTGACCATCGACTTCTCGCCGCAATACACCCACTTGAATCAGCCAGCCCAAAGCGTCGTCACATGCTAATTCTGATAAAGGACGCTGAGTATAACCTTGATTAAATCCATTTTCTAGGGCGATGGCACTCAAGGATATACTCTGATGCCGCATGGCTTCAAATAAAGATGGATTAAAGGGCGAACAAATGAGCGATCGCTCCGCCCTTTGGATTGTAATGGCAGGATAAACAAAAGTTTTGGGGTTGCGGAAATCAACAGTAGGCATTGTGTATGGGTATAAATTTTTCTTTGAATAAAAATTAATTTCAGAATATATCTTTTTGTATCTGTTAGCCGAACTCAGGAGAATTGAGTTAACTAAAGTATAGTTATGTTATTTTTTAGTAAATATATTTAATCATTATAAATTATTGTAAAATCTCAAGTGCATCAACAATCTGAAACAGGAAAGGTTTATTATGCCTCTAGCAGTTGGTACGGATGCACCTGCATTTACCGCCAAAGATACAAACGGCAATACAGTTTCTTTATCTGATTTTGCTGGTAAGACGGTTGTTTTGTATTTTTACCCCAAAGATGACACTCCAGGCTGTACCAAACAAGCTTGTAGTTTCCGGGATGCCCAATCTAAATATCAAAGTCAAGATGTTGTAGTTTTGGGAGTCAGCGCAGATGATGAAGTTTCTCATCAGGCATTCACCCAAAAATATAATTTGAATTTTCCTCTACTGGCTGACACCGATAAATCCCTCATCAAAGCTTTTGATGTGGATGGCGGTGGTTACGCCAAGCGCGTCACCTACGTAATTGGGCCAGACGGCAAAATTACCCACGTTGACGCCAGTGTAAATACAACAACCCACGCTGAAGATGTTTTAGCTGCACTTGGGCTGTAGTTTTTTACCTCACACAGCAGCCAATAGTCAAAAAAGTCTGACCCCAACCCCAAGCTTTTGGAGTTGGGGTTATTGATTTGAATTCAGTTACCAGAAGGTAATTGTGGGGTTGTCTGTTGTGCTTGTGGGCATTGGAGTGCTTGTTGTTGGTTCCTTGATGCTGTTGGTGGTTCAGTTGATGATGTCGGCGACGCCAAAGCAACCGATGGCGATCCTGTGGCCTGCCCTTGTTGACGACATTGAAGCAACTGTTGTTGTCTAGCTCGAAAAGCTGCTGCGGTTGAATCTAGTTGTTCGTTCTGTTCTTGAGAATTCCAGTTGAGAGTTCCAAAGTTTGCTCGGTGAATCAGATCGAACATATTGAAATTATCTGAATTCGAGCGGGAGAAGGGATCGGTATTTTGGTCTGTGGTACTGTTACTAGGAAAAGCATCTGCTGGACTCAACTGAGCCAAACTAGGTTCAGCTATCAGTAAAGGAGCAAAGCTAATTCCTGCTGCGGTAGCCAGGAAGAGTCTAGTAATTTGTAAAAATGGTTTTTTCATGGTTTTTGACTCAAAATAGCTCTCTTATATCTTAAGCAAGAGTCCGTCTTAATTGCGGCTGAATGCTAACTAAGGCAACAACAGCAAAACCAAACAACACCAATAATGCCCCTCCAAAGGTAACATTACCCCAAGGAGCCTGCATAACTACACTATCTAAAGCCCAACTACTGTGGAGATACAAATAGCGAATGGGTTCGATGGCATAGCTGAGGGGATTTAGAGTTGCTACAACCTGCAACCATTGAGGCATAAACGATAAAGGAGCCAAAGCGGTACTAGCAAATAATAATGGTAGGTTAGTGACAAAAATTACCGCAATTAGTTCAATGTGACCGGGTAAAGCAAAAGCCAAGCCCAGAGAAATGGCTGTCACGCCCAAAGCCAGCAGGAAAACAATTAAAGCGATCGCACCTAAACCAGCTGCATCAGGTATTCCCGCGCCTAAAAACGCTGCTGCACCTACAATCACGGCTGCTTGCAATAAACTTTGGCTGATGATGAAAATTGCCGAAGCAAAGACAATGGAAAACCGCGATGCCAACGGTGCTACCAGCAAACGATTCAAAAAGCCGAACTCGCGGTCAAACATCACAGGCAAACCAGCATTCAGCGCTCCAGCAAAGGCTGTAAATACAATTACTCCAGCTGCCAAAAATTGACCGTAATTTGTCGTACTGCCAAATAAACCTTTGGGTGCATTTTGGAATAAAGCGCCAAACAACACCAACCACATCACCGGCTGAATAATTCCAGCAATTAATGTCGAAGGACGGCGTTGCAATTGAATAAACAAGCGACGAGTTAAAGCCAGCGTCTCTTGTACCAATTCACCGAAAAAATTAGAATCGGATTTAGCATCAGCTTGGGGTGATGCTAGCGGTTGCCAATTGATATCAGATTTAGGGGTAACACTCATAAGAATTTTGGATTTTGGATTTTGAATTTTGGATTGGGGATTAGGAAGGGGGAAAGGGAAAGGGGTAAGGGGGAAAGGTTAAATTTATCCCTTTACCCTTTACCCTTTAACCTTTTCCCCTACCTCCCCATTTTCTATCTCATATTCTGCTTTTTCTCAGCTTTGGGATCGCGGGTGGCGATCGCTGCTAGTTCTGCATCCATCAGGGTGCGTCCTGTGGCGGCTAGGTAAACGTCATCGAGACTGGGGCGAGATTGGGCGATGCCAAATATGGGCAAGCCGGCGGTATTTAGGGTTTGCTGGATGTTGATGAGAACGTCATTTTGGGGCGTTACCACCAAGTTGAGAGAATTACCTTGAGCGTTGTTGATGATGACTTCTTGGACGAAGGGCAAAGATTGGAGGAGGTTTTTGGCTTTTTCGGCTTCTTCAATCGGGGAAAACTCCTGAATTCGCAAGGTGATGCGATCGCCCCCTACTTGGTCTTTCAATTGGGAAGGTGTCCCAGCAGCAATCACAACGCCGCGATCGATAATTGCCACGCGATCGGCTAGAGCGTCAATCTCTTCTAAATAATGGCTGGTAATTACCACCGTTGTCCCAGAGGCGCGTAATTTCCTTAAGAAATCCCATACCACAAAACGGCTTTCTATGTCAAGCCCTACGGTTGGCTCATCTAAGACTAAAACATCCGGTGCGTGGAGTAAGCCAGCCGCTAAGTCAAGGCGCTTGCGTAAGCCGCCAGAGTAGGTTCCGGTTTTTTTATTGGCGTATTCTTGTAAACCGAGTAAATCCAATACTGTTTCAATACGCTGTTTGGCTAGTGCCCCTGGGATATGATAAAGTGCTGCTTGCAATTGCAGCAGTTCTCGTCCAGTCAACACTTTATCTATGGCGACTTCCTGAGCTACATAGCCTAATTTTTGTCTTGCTACTCTGGGATTGTCTAATACAGAGATACCAGATACTTCGATTTTGCCAGCATCAGGCGTGGTGAGGGTACACAAGGCACGTAAGGTGGTAGTTTTGCCAGCACCGTTGGGGCCAAGTAAACCAAAGATTTCTCCTGACTCTACCTGAAAAGAAACATCCTTAACGGCAACCACCGTGCCGTAGGATTTTTGCAAATTTTGAATTAAAACGGCGGGAGCCATGACAGCTTTTCCCCAACTATACAAATCTCAATAAATCTATTTTTATTGTAGAAGGTGGGGACAAGGAAATAGCGCATGAGCGAAAATATGTAAATAAGTTCGCTTCATGCGCTATGCTGCCAAAAATTTGGGATTATTTTAAGCAAGTTGTTAGATTGCGTTTGTGGCGAAAGATACCAAATCCTAAAGCAATTAATCCTAAACCTGGCAAATTAGCAGGTTCTGGAACTGAAGTAGGAGTGGTGGGATTATTGTTGTTTGTGGTGTTGGGCGGATTGTAATAAGTCTCGGTTTTTGGGACACTTGGCAAATCGCCATTAAATAGATAGTTGTGGGACTCGCCATTTCCAGTTAAGGAAGCTACCACTACGTTACCGTTAACTTGACCGTTATTGAAGTTGAAATTCGCCAAAGGAGCGAGAATACTACCTTGAATGCCAATACTACTGGCAGTGAGGTTAGTAGCTTCATAGAAATTGTAGATTACCTTTTGTTTATCTGTGCCCAGGATGTTAAAGCCGAAGTTTTGCAGTGATACATCCTTACCGCTGATATTCACAAGGATAGTTGAATTTGCATCTCCCTTGATTTCAAAATAGTTTGTTTTGGAAACATCCGTTCCTGAAAGATTAAAAACATTGAAGGCTGTGCCGGTTCCACTGAGGTTGATAGCACCCCAAGGTTGTACCGTTGTTTGGCCGGTGGGAGTTAAAGTTGCTAAATATTGCGATAGCGATCGCAATTCTTCTCCTGCTGCATTAAAGTCAATGGGATTACTTTTACTAAGAGTTCCTTGGGGAAATCCCACGTTACTGGAAACATTGGCTGTGCCTCCATAGACAGCATTACCGTGGTAAACTTGACCGTTGCTGAGAGTTAAGTTTTGTCCGGCTACGACTACGTTACCGCTATTGTTAGCAAGTCTGCTTCCCAGTCCGCCAACGAAATTCACGTTACCGCCAGCAGCAAGCTTTCCTTCGATATCTGTATATTTTTGAGTGATGTCTCCCAAAACAAATACATTGTAATCAGAAGCAGCGCCCAACTCAACTGCGTTTGCTTTTGCAGAAATACCCAGTGCCAAAGTCACTGCAATGGGAACTGCTACTCGTTGCCAAACATAATAGGTTTTTGATTTCATTTTCTAATTTTGGAATTATTAACATCATCCTAAAAGTAGAAATCAAAGGCGACATTAGTTTAATGGTGAGTTTCATTGAAGTTTTATAGCTACCATCATCACTGTATTTTTTCACTGAAATTATTACATCAACCGCATATTTACTGTTGACTAAAAGAATTTTAAAGCCGCAATAAATAAAAAAATAAATAAGAATAGATGTTGGTTGAATGTTGATTTTTAAAGGTTCACAGGTAATAGTGACAATGGATTCTTTGGATTTTCAAGTCTCCAAATTGCTTGATTTTGTAAAGTTTTAAAATTGAAATTTTCTAATTTATCAATTTAGGGATGATGATTTTTTAAATATGACAAAATTATGACATTATTGAACAACTTTTAAAGTTTTCAGACTAGTGTCATGGCAACCGCTGATAAATCCTCCCATCCCTTGGATTTGTTGCAAATAATCAAGAACCGATTTAGTGATGAGTTCTCCTGGCATTAATACGGGAATTCCCGGAGGATAGGGACAGACAATTTCAGTACAAATACGGTGGCAAGTCTTTGCTAAAGGTAATGTTTCACTGGCAGCAAAAAAAGCTTCACGGGGAGACAAATACAAATTACTCGCGGCGGTTGGGGAAAAATCTTGCCAAATATAATTTTTAACAGTGGCGTTGGTTCGGCGATATTCTTGAGCAAGAGCAGTAAAACCTTGGATTAATTGCTGAATATCAGCCGTGGTGTTGCCCATAGTAATAATAAAAGTCAGGTGTTGTTGGGAGGGAAATTCCGCAGTAACAGCAAATTTTTCATCTAAAACATCATCTGCTGCAAATCCGGTTAAACCTAAATTAGAAACCGTGACAGTTAATCGCGTTTTATCTAAAGCCACAAAGCCAGGAGTTCCCCCCAATTGAGGCATTTCCAAAACAGATAAGCCAGGAAGTTGGCTGATTTTGGTTCTGGCTTCCTGGGCAAGTTGCAAAGTTTGAGACATCAGCAGTTTTCCGTGGAGTGCCATTTGCTGACGCGCTGCATCTAGAGAAGCTAAAAGTATATAACTGGGACTGGTAGACTGTAGGAGCTGCAAAGCTTTACTAATGCGATCGCTATCTATCCTATTACCTTGAACGTGCAACATCGATGCCTGTGTCATGGCACCGAGTACTTTATGGATGGATTGTACAGTTAAATCTGCACCTGCGGCTAAAGCTGGAGTGGGTAATTTTGGATGAAAGCGAAAGTGTGCGCCGTGTGCCTCATCTACGAGTAGAGGAATATTATATTGATGTGTAATATTGGCGATCGCATTCAAATCTCCACAAACACCGTAATATGTAGGGTAGACTGTCAACACTGCTTTAGCGTCAGGATGTTGTTGCAGTGCAGATTCTACAGCAGTTGGTGTAATGCTATGGGCAATATCTAAAACTGAATCGTATTCGGGATTGAGAAAAATCGGTATAGCACCAGAGAGAATTAAACCGGCGATGGCAGAAGAATGCACATTTCGAGGCAAAATGATTTTATCGCCATTACCACAGGTAGCGAGAATTGCCGCTTCAATTCCACAGGTAGAACCGTTAACCAAAAACCATGTTTGGGAAGCGCCAAATGCTTCGGCTGCTAATTGTTGCGCTTCTTGAATTACCCCTTGGGGTGTAGAAAGATTATCTAAATCTGCTAATTCCGTTAAGTCAGCGCGAAAGACGGCTTTGCCAAGTAAATCAGCTAACGGTTGAGAGATGCCCTTGCCTTGTTTGTGTCCAGGCATGTAAAAAGCAGCATGAGAGCGTGTTGCATTGGCTTTTAAGGCATCTAATAAAGGTGTTTGGTTTTGATTGAGCATTTTTGAAAAAACAATGCAATTCTAATGCTGCCCCTATCTGTTGGTCATTCCAACGAAGATCCCATAGGGTGAGCGAAAAAAGGTGTAGGGAGTGTGGGGAGTGTGGGGAGTGTGGGGAGTGTGGAGGGTAATTTTTTGGATACTTAGCTAGAAATCCCACACAAAATTTCGTTCACCCGATCCCATATTCACCCTCATCCGACATCAACAGTACTCGTGCATGGAGAATTTTTTTCGCTGCTGCATGACCATTGCGGCTAATTGTTTCTAAGTTTTGTCTTTGTTCTGCACTTGGGCGGATCTTGTCCCTTCGTCCACGTCCCATTTTCTTTGTCTGCTTTTATCATCTTTATTGCAACATTTTAGCCTTGTCACCCTAATACTAGTAGTCTGGCAAGTCAACTTTGGGGGGTAAAGGGTAAGGGGTAAAGGGAAAAGGTTTTGATTTTTTCCCCCTTCCCCTTTACCCTTTAAAGAGCTAAGTTTACTTGGCGAACTACTAGTAGTCTATGTCATTAATTTTGTAATGAAAAAATGTTCGTAGTCAGGATTTTAGTCCTTGATTTTTAAGCACTAAAGTGCTTACTACGAACCTTTCAAAATTTTTGGGACAGACTACTAGTCGATTTATGACTGTTAACCATCAATAGTCAACAGTCAACACAAAATTACATCCCCTTTTGAGCGGTGAGGTGAGCTTATTCTTCTTCGTCTAATTCGATTTCTTCTTCTTCATCTTCATTGGACTTTGAGACAGAGTTAGCAGAAACAACAGCACCTTTATCTAGCTTTTCCCGTACTAATTGCTTGATTTGTTCAGCAAATTCTGGCTTTTCTTCTAGATATTTAATGGCGTTGTCTCGTCCTTGGGAAATATTATCGCCGTTGTAGCTGTACCAAGCTCCTTTGCGGATGATGATGCCAGTTTCTTCTGCCAAATCCACAATGCAACCCAAAGTAGAAACACCTTTACCAAAAATAATGTCAAATTCCGCTATTCTAAAAGGCGGCGCTACTTTATTTTTGGCAACTTTGACTTTGACGCGGTTACCAAATTCATCTGTACCTTTTTTCAAGGTTTGAATCCGGCGAATATCCAAGCGCACGGAAGCATAAAACTTCAATGCGTTACCGCCAGTTGTGGTTTCTGGGCTTCCGTAGGTAACACCGATTTTTTGCCGCAACTGGTTGATGAAAATAACTGTGCAACCAGATTTACCAATATTGCCAGTAATTTTACGTAAAGCTTGGCTCATCAACCTTGCCTGAAGACCAACGTGAGCATCACCCATATCGCCTTCAATTTCAGCGCGGGGAACTAATGCAGCCACGGAGTCAATAACTACAATATCAACCGCAGCAGAACGAACCAGCTGATCGACAATTTCCAAAGCGGCTTCTCCTGTATCAGGTTGAGAAACCAGCAAATTTTCAATATCTACACCCAATGCCGCCGCGTAGGTGGGGTCAAGGGCATGTTCGGCATCAACAAAGGCAGCGATACCACCTTCTTTTTGTACTTCAGCGATCGCATGTAAGGCTACTGTGGTTTTCCCGGAACTTTCCGGCCCGTAAATCTCAATTACCCGTCCCTTGGGTAAACCGCCTCCCAATGCCAAATCCAAGGTTAGCGCCCCACTGGAAATTGTCTCTACCCGCATCCGGGTAGCATCTCCCAGACGCATGATTGCTCCTTTACCGAAGCTACGCTCAATCTGGTTGAGTACTATATTTAATGCTTTTTGCTTGCCAGAAGTATCGGTATTGATAGCCATTAGAGCCTCTAAGTATATGGGTTTTTAGGAGTGTGGATTTAGATTGTGAGTAGAACAGATATACTATTTTAACCAGAAAATTCTGGAATAGGACTTCTCAGATTAAAAATCAACTGTGACAAGATCGTAACTCGATCGCCATCAGATTAGGGTAGTCTTCTCCAAGTAAAGCAGAGACAAGTACACGTCTTACATATTACAAATCTTATAGGGGTCAGCATCCTGCCCGCCGCTGTGTACCTCGTTTAGATGAAATGCACTGTAAAGTTTTGATAAGAATAGGATACTATTATAATCTCTAGTACTCTGCCAACCCAAAAATGCGCTTCTTTCGGGCTGGGGAAAGGGGAAGGCATAAAGGGTAAGGGATTGAAAACCTTTCCCCTTTCCCCCGCTATTTTTGCAGCTTTAACTGGTCAATCAGCACAAAACGAATATCTCGTTTCTCGGCAATCAGTTTAATTCCCGGTTGTTGAAGATTTAAGAAGTCTAATCCTTTTTCTTTACCACTGATTAAAAAGTCATTGATAGCAATTTTGTACGTGCGTTTCAGGTCAAGAGGTTGGCCTTGAATCAACCAATTTTTTGAATTTGCTTGTTGAGTAACTTTAGCTGTTTGCAGATAACCACCGGTTCCTTTATTAGCTTGTCCTCGCTCTAATACTCTTTGCAAAAGCGCACCATTTATTTCTACTGCAACAACTTTACCGCCAAAAGGTAGTATCCGAATGACATCGTACTGGGTAATTGAACCTGGCAAAATCACATCATCAACTCGAATTGAACCGCTATTAAATACGGCTAAGTCTGCATCAGGTACTTCCTTTAACATTGACTGGGCAATTAATTCTGTCAATTTTGTGGATTGATTGCGGACACTAGATTCTAGACCATCTAAAGGAAATGTTAGTTGAGTAATTTGCTGATTTGGTTCAAAACCGTTGGCGCGAAATGCTTGATAACCTCGCTTTAGCCATTCTTGGACTATCTTTGCCGTTTTTGGTTCGTCAGGAATTTGCTCGGTAATCGGTACGAGTCGGGAATTAATTGCAAGGCTTCTTTTGATTGAATCGTAACTCAATTGGTGGACATAAACTGTACGTGCATTAGCATCTGCTTTAAAAATCGGTGTAAAATCTCGACCCCGCCATTGCTGAATATTTTCATGCTCGTGACCACCCAGAATTATGTCTATTTCTGGTATAGTTTCGGCTAATTTGCGGTCATCTTCAATAGATAGATGGGTCAGAGCAACTATAATATCTACTTTACCCTTGAGTTTACTAACCTGCTGTTTGGCTGTTGCAATCGGATCGGTGTAACTGACATACTTTGGCTGATTGCTATCAAGGGTAACAGCAATTAATCCTACCCTCACCACAGCCCCGCCATCACCTTTGACATTGAATATAATTTCGCGGGGAACACCTTTGAAGGGTTGCCCTGTGCTATCAGATACATTACTGGAAACCCAACGAAATCGAGATTCTTGCAATCTTTGATAGAACAGGTCTTCTGGTAGGTCAAATTCGTGATTGCCAAAAGTTGCATAGTTAAGCCCCAAAGCGTTCATCACAGCTACCATTTGCTGACCAGCCAGAGGTATACCGTTAATTTTGGCAGTTCCTAAAGCAGAAGGGCTAAGAGCATCTCCAGCTAACATAGTGTAGGTGCGGGGATTCTCCTGATAAAGTTGTTGTCGTAAGGTTGCAACACGCGCCAAACCCCCACGTGTTCCACTTTCCACAGGAGTAATTTCGTAAATATCGTTAAGTTGCAACAGGTTAATCTTAACGATTTCTGCTAGCCCAGGAGTAGTTAAAATTACTGTTGCCAATACTGAAAAAATTACACTGCACCCTTGGCGAATAAGTTTCATATTTAAAAGTGAGGGCTATTGTCATAAAGTTTACAAAGCTGTTGCTGAGATTTGTAAATAACAGCACCTTGTGAGCAAATGACTAAAGCATACCGTAGCAATTTGACATCCGAAAAGTGGGAGTTGATTCAATACTGCTCGCTTTGTGCATTTTCAACTCGGAATTTGGTTTTGGGAAAAGGTTAAAGGGGAAAGGTTTCAAATATATCCTTTACCCCTTAACCTTTGTTAAAAATTAGCTCTTGACATCTTTGACTAGTACATTTAACCTAGTAGTTAATTAACTGAGTGGTTAAATACTTCCATCTTAAATGTCCAGCGATCGCTTGAGCCTTACCTTTGCTGCCCTCGCCGACCCAACCAGGCGGGCAATTTTAGCTCATCTTGCTAAAGGCGAAGCATCGGTGACTGAACTAGCCCGACCCTTTGAGATGAGCCTACCTGCCATTTCTAAACATCTCAAGGTGCTAGAACGTGCTGGATTGATCGTACGGAGTCGAGAGGCTCAATGGCGTCCTTGTCGGTTAGAGGCAGAACCGCTTAAGGACATAGCAGATTGGATCGAGGAATATCGCCAGTTTTGGGAACAGAATTTAGATCGTTTAGACGAATATCTACAGGAATTGCAAGCAGAGGAAAACAAGTCCGATCGCGAATCTTAATGTGCGATGGTTCCATTGTTAAGGAGAAACAAGATGTTGAAACAAAATGACTTTGCTTCCAGTGAATCTGAACGCAAGATTGTTATTACTCGTGTCTTCAACGCACCACGAGAACTTGTATTTAAGGCATGGACAGAGCCAAAACACATTGCACAATGGTGGGGGCCAAAAGGCTTCACAACCCGCGTCACTGAACTGGATTTTCGTCCGGGGGGGCGATCGCGCTACGTTATGACTGGCCCAGATGGCACAGAGTACCCCGTCAAAGGTGTTTTCCGCGAAATCGTGCCTCCAGAAAGGATTGTCAGCACAGATGAATTTGATGAAGGGTTTGAACAAGTCATCAACGTTGAACTACCACAGGGAATCGTGATGACAGCAATATTTGAGGATTTGGATGGTAAGACCAAACTCACACTAGAGATTGTGCATGAATCTGCTAGCGATCGCCGCAACCATGAAGAGATGGGTGTTGTTGCCGGCTGGAACTCCACCTTTGATTGCCTCGACGAATTCCTGGCCCAACAAATCGAACAGCAGCACAATGGTTTCACACTCACCTTGCCATCAGATCGGGAAATCTTCATAACTCGCATCTTCAAGGCCCCGCGCCGCTTGGTATTTGAGGTATGGACTCAACCAGAACATGTTAAACGCTGGTTTGGAGGTTGCAGCACCATGACAATGACCGTCTGCGAAATCGACCTACGCGTGGGAGGTAGCTGGCGCTATGTCTTGCATGACTCCAGCAACGGTAATGACCACGGGTTCTCAGGAGAATATCGTGAGATTGTTCCACCGGAAAGATTAGTATCCACCGAACGCTACGAACCAGTTCCCAACAGCGATAGTTTGAACACACTGACTCTCACCGAAGAGGAGGGAAAAACAACACTACACATCCATATCCAACATCAGTCCAAGGAACAACGGGACGGACATCTGCAATCAGGTATGGAAGTGGGACTGCGTCAGACTCTAAACCGTCTCGAAGAACTTTTGCAATCCATATCAACTGTTTCAGGGTGAGGTAGCGAGATTATTTGTTGAGGTTGGGAATTGGGCAAGCAGGGCATTGGGGATTTTTTCTTGGCCAATGCCCTACTTTCTCCATTATTATCGAACAGAATAAAGGCGTCAGTCGTCACAATTCAGTTTGGTAATTGTGTACGACTGGCGGATAGCGCAGCGTAAAGCCTGCGGTATGGCAACTCTTAGAGACGCTACGCGTAGCTTGCTTAAGAGCAGGGGTACGCTGAGAGCGAGCGTCTGAATAACTGGGTTTAAGACCCACACCAAATTGAAAATTTGGTGGTCTTCTCCCAAGGGGAGACGCTACGCGAACAATCAGTGGCAGGTCTGAATCCCCCACTGAAAGATTGCTGAATTCTCAATTCTGAATTCTGAATTCTGAATTCTGAATTCTTCTTCAACTAATCCTTAAGTGCGTGCTAACAATGGAGCAGCAGCTAGTAAGGTTTTGGTATAGGGGTGCTGAGGACTGGCAAAAATCTTTTTGGTTTCGCCGAGTTCAACAATTTTACCGCCGTTCATTACGGCAATGCGATCGCACAAAAATCTGGCTAACCAAAGGTCATGAGTGATGAACAGATAAGTTAATTCAAATTCTTCTTTTAATTGCAACATCAAATCTAGGACTTGTGACTGCACGCTAGCATCTAACATACTCACCGGTTCATCGCAAATCACCAGTTTCGGGTGAGTAATCAAAGCACGAGCGATGGCTACTCTTTGTTGTTGTCCTCCAGATAAATCTGATGGATAACGTTCATAATAAACTTCTGGTGGTGTTAAGCCAACTTTTTCTAACATCCACAAAACTTGTGATTTTGCCTTTACAGAATCAGCAAGATGATGAATAAACAAAGGATCGGCTATACTTTGTCCCACTGTCATTGCTGGATTGAGACAAGCATGGGGATCTTGAAACACCATTTGTATTTGTCGCCGTGAAGAACGAATTTCTTGAGGCGAAAGTTTAGTTAAATCCTGTCCTAAAAACTCAACTTTGCCAGCAGTAGGACGAATGAGTTGCAAAATTGTCCTTGATAATGTGCTTTTACCACAACCTGATTCCCCAACTAAACCGAGAATTTCTCCCGGATAAAGATCCAAATTAATCCCATCTACCGCTTTAATTGTCTCTGATTGTCTGTTAAACAGTCTTTCAATAAAATTAGGTTCTATAGTGTAATATTGTTTGAGGTCTGTGACACTCAAAATCGGAGACTTTTCTTTAAGATTCGCTAATTTCTTTTCTTCCCCAGTTTCTATTCCCCATTCCCCAGTCTCTATTTCATCTACTGATTGAATATGTAAAGCTGCTTTGAGGAGGGATTGAGTGTACTCGTGTTGTGGTTGTCTAAAGACAGCTTGCGTCGAACCCATTTCCACCATTTTACCGTGGTACATAACGCCAATGCGATCGCAATACTCAGCTACCATTGCTAAATCGTGAGAAATCAGCAGTAATCCCATGTTTTCTTCACTGCACAGCCGAGTTAATTCCTGTAATATCTGCGCGGAAACGGTAACATCTAAGCTTGTGGTGGGTTCGTCTGCAACGATTAACTTGGGACTGAGGAGTAAAGCTAAAGCGATGGCTACCCGTTGGCGCATTCCGCCGCTAAATTCATGAGGATACTGATTCCAGCGACTCGCAGGGATATTTACTTTTGCCAATGTTGCAAGTGCTTTTTCTTTGGCTTGCGCTGCTGATAATTCTGGTGAATGTGCTTGCAAAGTTTCCAAACAATGCTTACCAATAGTCATCAAGGGATCGAGGCGCGTCATCGGATCTTGAAAAATTAAAGCGATGGCTTCCCCGCGAAATTTCTGCAACTGATTAGGAGTCAAGTCAAAAACTGACTGTCCCTCAAATGTTACTCGTCCTTCAACGCGACTAGAAGGTGGTAGTAATCGCATTACCGCGCGTCCGATAGTTGACTTACCGCAACCAGACTCCCCCACCAATCCCATTTTTTCTCCGCGTTGCAGAGTGAAAGATACATCATCAACCGCCCAGCTTGGTGCTTCTTCACTTCGTTGAGGATAAGCAACTCGTAGATTTTCGATACAAAATAAGGCTTCACTCATACTTACTTATTACCCTGGGCTAGCAGCTGGGATAATTTTAAATTTTAGATAGTTTAGCAGATTATTTTTAGACCGTACCTCTTGAAGAAAGACTTGGTGCTTTGTCCTGAGAAACACAAATGACTAATATCAAGAAGAATTTTCGACCCAAAAATAGGTTTTAAGTCTGAAAAAATCGGATACTATTCCTTTCGTAAATATCCTTTGACATATAATAAATTTAAATTCTCTAGAGAATCAAATTAAAATAATGGCTAAAATCGTAATTTATACCTTGCTTGATAATCAAATCAAGGAATTTTTGCACAAGCTGACCCTAGAGAAATTAGAAGCTATCCTGGGAGGCTTTTATCCTGCTAGTTTTCATATAGTCAATATCACTGACTCTGTAGGAATTAATCCTCAAGGAGGAGATAATACATATGAAGCTGTGAACCATTCAATCAGCTACCATGATAATGACATTAATAGCATAGACTATTCTGGCTCTATTTATAATAACTTTTTTTAGTATTTATAAGTGATTATAAGGCAAAAGTCTATTCCAATTATTCTCAATTATCTTGCATATCAAACATCTAATTTTTTAGATAAGACAATAGAAAATAGGGAATTAAATTGTTCTATTCCCTACTCACTATTGTCCAAAAATCAGTAAATTCATCAATCAAATAGAAGTTCTACAGCAATCCCAAATAATTTGTGAAATATTACCTGTTAGGGTTGTTGACAGTCAACAGTCAACACCTATACTGTTCACAACTGAAATAGGATTGCTATATGTATTAACTAATGATGATCGGTTATGCCTTGGTCAGTTTCTACTAAACGTGACATTAACACGTCTGGCTTTCTACTAATCACAGACTGAACTTTATCAATTGCAATTACTTCACTGATTTTTACAACCATTTCCCAGAGAGTATCTTCCTCTGTATCTTTGTTATAAGTTCTATGTTTAAACCATAACAAATCATCCCAAACTCCGATAATTGTAGCAAAATACCACTTTTCTCGTATTAGTATCCAGATTTCTTGTTCTAAGTAAGTTTGTAGGAGAGATTTCACAATGCTTGAGATTCTAAAAAAATATTGTGCTACATATTAAGTAAGTATTAATGTATTTAACAACAGTAAAAATACTGTCATTTGTTTGTATAACGAATATTAAAAAAACTTAAAATTTATAAAGCAAAACCAGCTTTAAACTACGATTTTATAGATATTTGAGATGATAATTTTCTTACCTTGATAAATCTTGCCAGTATAATATGGAATTTTTAGCTTTAGTATCAGATACTACAGACAATTAGCGTATCAAAAGGCGTCGGCAAAACCCATTTGCTCTAGAGATGGAATTGAAGACGCCTGGATACTGTTGAGTGTTAGCTGTTAACTTTTAACTCTTAACTGTTGATTGTTGATTGTTAAAAAACCATCACTAACTGTTACTGCTACTTTCGTATGTTTGTTAACATAATCCACAAACAATTGTTTCAATCGAGGACTAACACCAGCGTGTTCAAAAAATCCGAAGCCTACATTACGAGCTTTTGATAAGATTTGCTCTGGTGTTAATCCTTCTTTGATTGCGACACTCAATAATGCAATTCCAGTGGATCGCATCCCTGCTGCACAATGAACAACTGCTGGCTTAGGAATTTGTTCGAGTGTTGTCAGTATTTTGGTAATTAATTCTTCATTTAGCGCTTCTAGTTTCAGTGGCACATTGGCATAGTACAACCCTAGTGTTTCGGCTACTCGTTGCTCATCATGGGAAAATCCCAACTCATCAGGCGATCGCAGATTTAAAATTGACTTAAAACCTTCTTGCTTAGCTTGCTCAAGCTGTTTTGGTATAACTTGTCCTGTGGTTGTCAAGGTTTCGTTAATTTGTATGGCGTTGATCACATTCACTCCTTTTTATTTTTCAATTTCTTGTAGCTTCATAAATGCCCTTAAAAGCAAGCTTCAACAAGATATTTAAATAAAGACAACAAAATTGAGCAAATTTTACAAATTATCTCTTGATTATTCCTGAATTTGCTTTTTGGTTTGATTGTTTTGTTGCTTTAACCATAATATACGGTTTACCGATAGATTTAGTGTACATTAAAATATAT
>NZ_JACKZU010000176.1:0-16298 GCF_014222165.1 Nostoc sp. 2RC | reverse complement strand
GGGGATTAAGGGGTGGGGTGCAAATCTACTTATCCTCTCGCACAGGTAACGGCATATCCAAAATCTCCATCAGCAAATCCAAACGAGAGGGACGCGTTAGGAGTGGAACGAGGTTAGGCAAGCTGTAATAATCACCCTCAAAAGTAAAGGTTTCCACAGGTGCTTGCTGCTGCTTGAGTTGACTTTCTACCCAGTTGTAATGACTACCTACGCGGACAATCACCACATTAGGAATTACAGCAAACTCTCGGCAATAGGTTTTGTAGACTTCGCTGAAGTAAGGTGTAGCATTTTCGCCTTCATCGGTTACCAGAATAATCTGGTCAACAACCTGCTTTTTCTTCCGCATTGCTTCCAACGCAGAACCGATACTAGTACCACCGCCTGCATTGATGTGCTCAAAAGCACGTTCCCAGTCAGTTAACTCTTTACCCTTTGCGGTGACAGCATAAGGAATGGTGTCGAAGGCGTAGACAAACAATTCTGCTTGAGCGATACCAGAGATTAACGCACCGAGTTGCTTACCAAGGGCGATCGCATTTTCCATTGAACCAGACTTATCCACCAGTAAAGCAGTTGGACGAGCGATCGCACCACGGCGTTTCACCTGTTCGTTGGTCACTTTTTCTAAACGTGCAACGGTGTCTGCATCTAAATCTGCGGTGTCTGCCGCAACCTGGGCTTTGAATGCTGCCACACGTCCACTTTTAGATGCTGCTTCCAGTTTTGAATCAATCAGCTTCTTGACTTCTGAATGATCCATTGCACCTCTAGCTTGGAGTGACTTGAGGTTATTAATAACTTCCTGGGGAGTCATGCTGTTGATTAACGCCACCAACACAACTGGTGTGAGTTGTTTAATTGCACCGATGGCAATTGTATAGGGAATGTTGAATTCCACAATCAGCCGTGCTTGTTGTGCCGCACTTTCCGCCTTGGCAAGCCGTTTGAGGATATCTGCTAAGGAACCCTCTGGCGGAGTATCGCAGAATAGAATCGCATTTGCCCGTTCATTTGGCTTGATGTGCAGCGAAGCATACAAGTGCTTCATTGCCTTACGACCCCGCAGCGCAGCGCGATCGAACAAAGCCGGATTGCTTTCCCGTGTCTTCAAATAACGCCGCACCGCAGTTCGAGCCGAACGAGGTAGTTTATTTTGCTGCTGCTTCATAAAGTCCACTACACGCGCCACCTGATAAGGTGGAAACTCTTGCAGCATCATAAATCCGGCGTCGCGGTGTTCAACCAAATTGCTGGTTAGTAAGTGAGCAACAAACACTTCCTTGTGGTCGCGTACATCACCATGACGCTGATACCAAACTGCCAGGTGTCCGTAGAAAATAGGATCGAGTTCAACAATTAACTTGTGAATTTCTGCGACTTGCTCAAGTTTGCGGTGAGGAGTTGTCAGCAAACTGTTGAGTATTTCCAAGCGCAGGTCACGTTCTGCGGTATTCATATTTAACCTCCTTGAGGAATTTTAGATTTTAGATTTTAGATTTTGGATTGCAATCTAAAATCCAAAATTGTAGGAGGCAGATGTTGGACGCCAGGTGATACAGTCACCGCGCAAGTTGCAGAGTTATATAAGCTTCTGCGATGAGGGCGCGACAACAACTGCCGAGGGATTGGGGACTGCGGGAGGAGGGGAGAAAATCTTCCCCAATGCCCCATGCCCAATCCCCATTACTTCAAATAAACAACTGCTTCCGTTTCCTCTAGCTGCTGCTTGAGAATTTCAGCTGTTTCCTGATTTAGTCCTGTCTGAAGGACTTGAGGTAGGGATTCCACAAAATCTTTGGCTTCTTTGAGTCCCAGTCCCGTCACCGTCCTGATGACCTTGAGTAAGGCAATCTTTTTCTCTGCTGGAACCGATACCAACAAGACATCAAATTCCGTTTGAATGTGCGGTTGAGTTTCATCCTCATCTCGCTTGTCAATCTGAAGGAATTTCGGTGTGGATATATCGACATTGAAAGTTACTTCAATTTGCTTTACTAATTGGGCAGTTTCATTAATATTTAAAGACTTGATTTTTTCTAAAATTTCCAGAGTTTTTACAGACATAACAGCCTCTAATCATACTAAATTAAATTAGTATTATTTGTAAGTCCAGCAAATACATCTTATTTGAATTCAGAATTCTGAATTTTGATTTTTAATCCAAAATCCAAAATTGAATCACCTCGTGCAAGTTGAAAAAGCTGTTGATTCACACATGGGATTTGAACCCATAATTGCTTGAGCTTGATTCAAGTGCCTGTTCCAATTCGGCTAGTATGTAAGCTTTTTCGGTTAGGGCACGAAGTGACAATTTTAGTGTTCGGAAATTTGATTTAAAATAAATCGAATTTCTTTTTTACTACACTGTTGTTTCTTGACAGCGTAAATTCTGCTACCTTTATAAGTGTCGGCACGAGAAGAATGAATGAAACCTTTCAGAATATCCTGCACATAATTAGTTGATGATGGAAAATCTTCAAAGGTAATTAGATACCAAATATCGTTGAGTTTGTGGTACTGATGATAACGATCGATGATGACAACATCAGTTTCCTGCTGCCTTTGTTTCTGCTTTCGAGGTATATTCTGTACAGCACAAAGAATACCAGTTTCCGGATGGACATAAAAGCTATTGCGGTAACTTCCATCTAACAGAATTGGATGCCCACGGTCAGGCTTAGTATAAAGATCACCGTCAATGATTTGTACATGGCGTTCAACATAATGCCACAAATGACTAATGACATGCTGTCCAGCCATTGTTTTGGTATCCAATCGTTCACATAGTTGGCTGTAAACATCATTCCACGGTTGTCCAGCTTTTGAGCGCAAAAACCGACGCAAAGGGCCGAGATGATCTGAAGGATATTTAGTTTTTTTCGTTGCTTTAATTAAGTAGGGATTAAATAATCCGTCTTCACTCGCTTCTTTGGTGATGTTGTCTAATTGCTTTTTAAAACCGGTCACTTTTTTGAGACTAATTCTCTTCCCAACACGAGGACGTTCAATCACAATTTCGCTCAAACGATGTTCGCTCATATCTCATTTTGTTTAAATATTGTTTTACTAGTTGAGTTTTGATTAAACATAAATTTGCGAACATCATTTAACTCACCTCCATGTAAGTGATTGGTTAATAGATAAATACAATTTAAATAATTTAAATTCCGCACAAGTTAGCAAAGCAATTTTCACAGTTGCCTTTACCAATTTGGCTACGCTCCCATCAGTGGAAGCGACAGGAATTGTTCGCGTAGCGTTCCCGCAGGGTACCTGTATTTCCGTTGCCGGATGGTGTGTAGGCTTTATAAGTTAGGGTGCGGAAAGAAGACACTGGGACGCCAAGAATTTATCTAACCATAGACAGCTTCCGGACGGACAATCAAATCGCCACTGGGACGCCGATCGACTACGTAAGCAGAAAGGCGATCGCTATTTACATCTAAATGGCGCGCTACCCGTTCTTTCACTGCTACATCGTTCATACTTGCTGTAATTCCCAGTTGTGTTTCAACAACATCAACAGAACGTCCTTCAAATCGAATATGAACCATCACAATCACCTCTTTTCTAATTACGAATTACAAATTATTTAGTGGATCTGACCGGAATTGAACCGATACCTTCCCTGTGAGAGTTGCACTCACACCTCGTGCAAGTTGAAAAAGCTGTGGTAACACACACAGGAATCGCACCTGCAACTTATCGTTTACTAGACGATTGCTCTGCTTTTGAGCTAGTATGTAAGCTTTTTCTGTCAGGGCACAAGTGAATCTGGGCGCTCTACCATTAGAGTTGCAGACCCAAGTTTGTTAAGAATAATAGAAATTATTCCTGTAAGAAAACGCCAAAAATTAAGTTATTTTTGTCGTAGCTTTAGGCTTTAAAGCCATTATCAGTAACAATTAAAGCCTAATGGAGTCGTCGGGAATTGTAGGCTTTGCCTTCCCAAAGGGTACCCGAATCCTGCAACCGTCCGTTTGTTGGTTTCGGAGCAGACGAACGCCAATCGCGACCCCAAAAGTTATAACTAGCTATTGAGTTGTCTAGGTTCTGAGATGTCTTGGTTTGACCTCTTGGAGAGGTTTTTGTTTTCATATTACATTTGTAGTACAGTAAGTGACGCGATGTCAAGGGGAGACTACAAATTTTTGAGTCAAATGATAGAGTCAGTGTTTGTAATTTACAAAAAGTTGTAATTCGTACATCTATTGTTCGGTTTGACCAAGTTAACAGTGGGGTACTATAGCGCTTTAAATATCGGTATAAAAGAGCTAAAGCCTAAAAACAGGCATCGTTAAAAAACTATTATATTTTCGGAGTTAAAAAAATAAGAGGGTATAAAATTTGCGCTTGGTTGGTTTCATAAATTTTGAGGACAAACAACTAATGCTGAAAATTTGTGTAACTTTTTTCTGTGCGCTCTTGCTGAGCTTTAATATAGCGATCGCCAATGCTTGGGCAACTGGTGAGTTTTCTCAAACCTGCAATAACATTAGTCTTGAAGGTTCTACCCTCACGGCTAGCTGTGAAGAAGCTGATGGATATACTCTTTCTGCAACTTCTATCGACTTAAATCCATATATCGCAAATCTCGATGGCACTTTGAGTTGGGATGGAGATAAATTTGCTCTGACTTGCGACAATATTGGTTTAGCTGGTAAAAACAGGCTTCGTGCTGAGTGTGAAAGAGCAGACGGAGAAACATATCTAGGAAGTTACATCAATCTTGATGAGCATATTGCCAATATTGACGGTCAGCTTAAGTTTGAATAATCTAGAACAGTCAACATCTTCTAATCCCTGAAAAAGGAAGTATTAAAAACTTCCAACTCATCAACTATCCAATCTTTTGGGGTAGTAATTTTACCTGCAACAAAGTTCAGGTAGGCGAGATACCCACCCCACAATTAGATTGGATAATCTCAGGGTGCAATTTACTTAAAAAAAAAGGCAGAACATATATGTCAGACCAGTTTACGTTTTCCGTCACTAATAACACCGACTTAGCAATTACAGAATTGTGGGCATCTCCCGATGATGAAGATTGGTCTCAATTTACCCTTTCTGAAGAAGGAATTCCTGTAGGTGAATCAGTAACAATTGCCTGGGCAGAATATACGAATAATTCTCCCTGTGAATGGTACATCTCTGCTGTATTTGAAGATGATTCAGAAAGTGATTCAGCTTTATTTAACTTCTGTGAAGAACCAGATTTAGTATTTGGATAAATTTTGCAGTATGGTGTTGATTGTTGACTGTTAACAGCCGCCATTGATATTTTTCAAGTAACCAAATAGGCTTACTATATTCTGTCCGCTCTCAATCCAATTTACTCAATTCTGAATTCTGAATTCTGAATTCAGAATTCTAATTTCTGACAAAAAAATTTTAGGGGTAGTTGTGTAACTACCCCTTTATTCCCCTCAAATTAGAATTTAATTCCACCATCCTTTATAGGATGTATATTTTACTTTGAAATATTAACTAAAGTTTCGACTTGAGAACTAGCCAAGGTTGGCGCTGTAAAAATACGCGAGTAGAGACTTGATGGTTGCTGGTGAGCAACAACTGGTAGAACTTGACGAGCATGAGCAGCTACTTCTACTGCTTTAACATCATAAGTCTGCGTTGCCAATTTTGGATAGAAACCGATACCGATGATTGGTAGCAGCAGACAAGCGGTAATGAATAGTTCGCGGGGTTTGACATCAGATACTACAGCATCCAAGTGCAACTCTTGATTTTGATTTCCGTAGAATACTTGACGCAGCATTGAGAGCAAGTAAATTGGTGTCAAAATCACGCCCACTGCTGACAGCAGCACCACTACAACTTTAAAGCTAGAACTGTAAACATCGCTGCTGGCGATACCTAGAAATACCATCAACTCACCAACAAAGCCACTCATTCCTGGTAAAGCCAGGGAAGCCATTGAGCCAACGGTAAACAGAGCAAAAGTTTTGGGCATTACTTTTGCGATTCCACCCATTTTATCCATCATCAAGGTGTGGGTGCGATCGTAAGTGACACCAGATAAGAAGAACAAGCTAGCAGCAATCAAACCGTGGGAAACCATTTGTAATACAGCGCCGCTGATGCCAAGTTCTGTGTAGGAGGCAATTCCAATCAGTACAAACCCCATGTGGGCAATTGAAGAGTAAGCCAAGCGACGCTTGAGATTGGTTTGAGCAAAAGCACAGCAAGCACCGTAGACAATGTTCACTACGCCTAAAATCGCCAGCACTGGAGCAAAGTAAACATGGGCATTAGGCAGCATCTCAACGTTGATGCGGATGAGAGCATAACCACCCATTTTCAATAACACACCAGCTAAAATCATCGAACCAGGTGCTGATGCTTCACCGTGAGCATCGGGTAGCCAAGTGTGTAAAGGGAAGATTGGCAGTTTTACACCAAAGGCAATTAAGAAACCTGCGTAGACTAATAGTTCAAAAGCTTTGGGATATTCTTTCATTCCCAGAGTCGCCATATCGAAGGTGACGGTATCTCCTGAGAATGCCATCGCAAAACCCGCTACCAAAATGAAGATTGAAGCAGCAGCAGTGTAAAGAATAAACTTAGTGGCTGCATAGCGGCGATTTTGTCCTCCCCAGATGGAAATCAGCAGGTAAACCGGCACTAACTCGATTTCCCACATTAAGAAGAACAACAGTAAATCTTGAGCAAGAAATACACCAAGCTGAGCGCTATACATCGCCAGCATCAAACCGTAAAATAATCGCGGCTTGTTGGTAACTTTCCAAGCCGCGAATATTGCGAGGGTATTGATTAAGCCTGTCAGAAGTATCAAGGGCATCGATAAACCATCAACCCCAACAGCCCAATTTAAACCTAATTGCGGTATCCAAGGATAGTTTTCTATGAGTTGCAGCGTTGAACTTTGGAAATCGTATCTATACCAAAAGGTATAAATCATCAATGCGAAATCTGCAAAAGCAACGAATAAAGCGTACCAACGAACAGTTTTACCTTCTTTATCTGGGATTAACGGGATGGCTAAGGCAGCCACCAGGGGCAAAGCAATTATGGCTGTTAGCCAAGGATATTCCATAGCATTCATCACTTCTGACAATCAATTTCACTTTTCGCTTTTAATTACATTATATTAAGCTATTTGTATTTTTGTAAACGCGCTTTCCTTTGAAAGATAAAATCTTAATTATTGATAGGAATAAATACTCAGTTTGAACTACTCTAGCCCATTCTAAATGTAAAGTTTTGCAACGTCAACAAAAAACGGCGGCTTATGCCACCGTCCTCAGCTAGAATTTCGCCTGATTATTGATTTATGAGTATTGGCTCATATTTCACACAATACGGTTGACAATTGTCCAGACTTCACCATCTGAGCGGACATGGGGAACAGAGATTGTCTTGAACCCAGTGATGAAAGGCTTGTAATAGACTTGCCAATACATAGGACTAAGCTCATCGGCGCAGGCTTTTAGTAAGCGGATTTCGGTAGCTAGTTCGGCTGCGAGTTGGTTAATGCGTTGAGCGTGAACTTGAGCTACTTTTTTCGCTTCCTCTAGCTGTTGTTGTTGGGTAAGTTGTTTTGATTCAATTTGCCAACGAGCTAATTCAGCTTGTTTTTGTTGTAGTTGCAATTCCAGCGCTGCAACTGCATCATCTATACCCTTGAGTTCAGCAGATAATTGAGGATTTTCTCTAGCTTGGCGACGGAAAGCCTCAACCATTGCCAAGGGTGAATCATTTTCGGCTAAATTTACATTATTAATAGTGAGTGCAGCGCGTTCTTGCTGGAGGACTTGTATTTGAGATTTCAGCGTTGCTATTTCAGCTTGAATTCGATCCATAGGGCGAGTGGGGAGCTTTCAAGGGTAGGTATTTAAGAAAGTTTGTAGATGATGTGGGAATCCGATTTGATTCCTGAAAAAATTTGCGTGGTGGGCGTTCGCGCAGCGCAAGCGCGATAGGAAAGGAACTCTTAACAGCTAAGAAGGAATAAAAGTGTACCTAGCGGTCTGTCAAGTCAACTTTGCTGGGTGAGGGCTGGGGAAAGGGAAAGGGGTAAAGGGTAAGGGATTTAAAACCTTTTCCCTTTCCCCTTTGCCCTTTAAAGAGCCAAGTGAACTTGGCGAACTACTGGCTTCACAGAAATCAAATATGAGTCCTATTAGGATTGCTATAGTAATTATTAATTATGAATTATTTTGACCCGACTCCCTACCTGAAGGGGCTAATTTATTCTCTGGAAGTCCCCAAGGATGAAGAATTTTGCGGAATTAGTTAAAAGTGTTTTACAGCCCATACGGCAGCATTGCGGCAAGGTAAACTGTTGGAATCAACTGCATAAAGTTGAGCTACGCAAAGTTAAAAACAGTGACCTATGCCTGCTTTTTTATTAGAAATTGGTACAGAAGAACTACCTGCAAGCTTTCTCAGTGATGCCTTATCGCAATGGCAACAGCGCATTCCTCGAAGTTTGGAAGCAAATAGCCTCAAAGCCGAAAGCGTTGAGGTGTACGGGACTCCCCGGCGTTTAGCGGTATTGATTACAGGTTTACCATCCCAACAACCAGACCGGGAAGAAGAAATTAAAGGGCCTCCAGCTAGTGCGGCCTTTAAAGATGGTCAACCGACACCAGCAGCAGTGGGCTTTGCCAAAAAACAGGGTGTGGAAATACATGCGCTGTCTATTCGCCCCACTGATAAAGGGGATTTTGTGTTTGTGCAAAAAAAAGTGGATGGCCGTCCTGTAGCGGAAATTTTAACAGAATTGATTCCCCAATGGATTTGGGGGTTGGAAGGTAAACGATTGATGCGTTGGGGTGATGGAGATGCGAGATTTTCCCGACCAATTCGTTGGCTTGTGGCTTTGTTAGATGATACGGTGCTGCCTTTAGAATTGGTAAATGGTTCTAAAACGATTCACAGCGATCGCCTAACTCAAGGTCATCGCGTCTTACATCCTCAACCTGTGACAATTCCCCAGGCTACAGATTATATTACCACCCTAAAATCTGCCTACGTTACCGTCGATCCAGAAGAACGAGCAAATGTTATCAAACAGCAAGTAAATACAGTAGCCGAAAATTTAGGCGGTTCTACAGTATTTTATCCCGATTTGTTAGAAGAAGTAATCAATTTGGTAGAATATCCTTCGGCTGTTGTCGGTAAATTTGAACCAGAATTTTTGGAATTACCAACTGAAGTAATCACTGAAGTTATGGTAACTCACCAGCGTTATTTTCCTGTATTCAAACCAGGAAGTTTTCAGCAAGAATTACTGCCAAATTTCATCACTATTTCTAACGCCGATCCTCAAAAATCAGATATTGTAGCTGTGGGTAATGAGAGGGTAATTCGCGCTAGATTAGCTGACGGCAGATTTTTTTACGAAGCTGATTTGGCTAAGCCTTTAGAAAGCTTTTTACCCAAATTAGAAACAGTTACTTTCCAAGAACAATTGGGTTCTTTGCGTCTCAAGGTAGATAGAATAGTTAAGATTTCTGAGCAAATTAGTCAGCAATTAACATTAACACCAGAGCAAAGCCAAAAAATCCAGCGTGCGGCTTTATTATGTAAAGCAGATTTAGTTACCCAAATGGTGTACGAATTCCCTGAATTACAAGGGATTATGGGAGAAAAATATGCCTTAGCTAGCGGTGAAGATAGCGAAGTTGCAAAGGCAATTTTTCAACATTATTTGCCAACGGGAGCCGGCGACAATTTACCAGAAACACTCACAGGTCAAGTGGTGGGGTTAGCAGATAGATTAGATACTTTAGTGAGTATCTTCGGTTTAGGTTTAATTCCTTCCGGTTCTTCCGATCCTTTTGCTTTACGCCGTGCCGCCAATGCAGTAGTAAAAATTACATGGGTTGCTAATTTACCAATTAAATTAGATGACTTACTATTGCAAATTGCAACAGATTTTGCAGCAAAATATCAAAAAGATTTGGCATCATTAACAGCAACATTACAAGAATTTTTCTTACAACGCATTCGGACTTTATTGCAAGAAGAAAAACAAATTGATTACGACTTAGTGAATGCAGTTTTGGGTGAAAACGACCCAGAATATACAGAGCGGGCATTAAAGGATTTATTAGATGTGCGCGATCGCGCTTTATATTTGCAACAAATTCGTAACAACGGCATCTTAGATACCATCTACGAAACCGTTAACCGTTCCACACGCCTAGCCGCCCAAGGGGATTTGGATAAAAAACAGCTAGAACCCACAAGCTTAATCCGTGAAGAACTATTCCAAAAGCCGTCCGAAGTAGCTTTGTATAAAGCCTTAGTGGATTTAGTGCCAGAAACTCAAGCAGCACAACAAACCAGAAACTATCAACTGCTAGTAGCAGCATTGACAAAAATTGCTCCTACAGTTAGTAACTTCTTTGACGGGCCAGATAGCGTTTTAGTCATGGACTCCGATCCAGAAATTAAGCGTAATCGATTACATCTGTTGGGATTAGTCCGCAATCATGCCCGCGTTTTGGCTGATTTCGGAGCAATTGTCAAAAATCTGTAGCGTAGACCAACAAAAAGTTGTGTAATTTTTGCCAATAAACGTTAGTATAAGGAGTGCTTAACCAGGGATCTCTGCTGCAATCTATGTCCAGAGCTACTGTAATTGGATTTGGAAAGTCCGGTGTTGCTGCGGCGAGATTGTTGAAACGGGAAGGTTGGGAGGTGCAACTGAGTGATTCCGCTACTGCCGAGAGCTTAGCTGAACGTAACACCTCCGAGACCCTTCTCCAACAACAACAAGAACTAGCTGCCGAACAAATAACCGTAAAATTCGGTCAATCTCCAGACTTGAATGGTGCTAATTTACCAGAATTAATAGTCGTCAGTCCCGGCGTACCTTGGGATGTTCCTGTATTAAATAAAGCACGGGAACTAGGGATTGAAATCATCGGCGAAATAGAACTCGCTTGGCGACATTTACAACCTTTACCTTGGGTAGGAATTACCGGCACTAACGGTAAAACCACCACCACATCTTTAATTGCTGCCGTTTTTCAAGCAGCAGGCTTGAACGCACCAGCCTGCGGTAATATTGGCTACGCTGCCTGTGAAGTCGCTCTGTCTTGGGAAGGACGCGGGGATACAGAAGAAGAGGACACGGAGAATTCTTTCCCCGCGTCACCGCGTCTTCCAGTCTCCGCGTCTCCTTCTTTCTCCGCATCCCCGCGTCTCCCAGTCTTTGCGTCTTCTTCACTCGATTGGATAATTGCCGAACTTAGCAGCTATCAAATAGAATCTTCAACGTCCCTAGCACCTCGCATCGGTGTGTGGACGACTTTCACGCCGGATCATTTGGCGCGGCATAAAACTCTAGAGAATTATTACAACATCAAAGCCAAGTTATTGCAGCAGTCTGAGTTACAAGTATTTAATGGTGATGATGCTTACTTGAGCAAGGTGGGTTTGAGTACTTGGCCGAATGCTTATTGGACTAGTGTCAAAGGAAGAGATTTCTTAATTAGCGAAAAAGGCTTTTATATACAAGATGGCTGGGTTGTGGAAAAGTTAACAGCTACCTCTACCCCAGAAAGAATTGTGAAAGTATCTGCTTTGCGGATGGTGGGAGAACATAACCAGCAAAATCTCTTGATGGCGGTAGCAGCAGCGCGGTTGGCGGGAATTAATGCTGATGCGATCGCTCGTGGAATTAGTGAATTTCCTGGGGTTGCTCATCGTTTAGAACATATCTGCACTTGGGAAGGTATTAATTTTATTAACGATAGCAAAGCCACTAACTACGATGCTGCGGAAGTTGGCTTGGCATCGGTGGACACTCCAGCGATTTTAATTGCTGGTGGAGAAGCAAAAGCAGGCGATGATACAGCTTGGCTGGCACAAATTCAAAGCAAAGCTGCTGCTGTGTTATTGATTGGTTCTGCTGCACCCGCCTTTGCCCAACGCTTGAAAGAAGTAGGATATTATACTTACGAAATTGTGGAAACTATGGAAAAGGCTATTCCCAGGTCTGCGGAACTAGCCAAGCAATATCAAGCACCTGTAGTTTTGCTATCTCCTGCTTGCGCGAGTTTTGACCAATACCCGAATTTTGAGGTACGGGGCGACCATTTCCGCCAGCTGTGCCTTGCTTGGGTGGAAAACTCCAAACCCAGTAAACTAGAACTTCTGACTTAGAAAATTCTATTGACAAAGAGATTGACGATCGCTCAAATCTGGGTGCGATCGCAAATAATCTTTTATCCAGATACAACCAGAGTGCAATATCTGGTTACTATCTAAAACGCGATCGAGTTGCCAGAGAATCACCACATCATCTAACCCGGCAGATGCTAGAATTGCTCCTTGGTTGTGGGTAGCGGGGTAAAAGGCAACATTCAATGCGCGTTGTTCGTGTCCTTCTAAAGTAGCGCGGAGGATGCCATCTAGCGACCATAGTTTCACTGTATTATCCCAACCGGCGGAAGCTAGGACGGTACCCCAATTGTCGGGGAGTCCAGAATGGGGGGGAATGAAGGTGATGCCATTTACCCGATCTGTGTGGGCCGGAATGGTGCGAATTAATTTACCCTCTAACGACCACAGTTTAATTGTCTTGTCCTCGCTAGCTGTGGCAACGAACTTTCCATCAGGGCTAAAGGCGACATCCCAAATAGTCTCGTTATGACTTTTCAGGGTGAATTGCGGCTGAGATGGAAACTTCCCGTTTGCATTTCTGTGCCAGAGGCGAAGCAACGTATCACGACCCCCGATCGCTAACCACTGGTTATCGGGGCTAAATGCTCCAGCATTGAGGCGATCGCGGTTTTTGGCTAGGGTTTGGATGAAAGTACCATCCCGCTTCCAGAGTTTGGCTGTGCCGTCCCAACTAATGGAAGCTATTTCTAGCCCATCGGGACTAAACACCACATCCCGCACTGTTGCGTTATGGGCTGAAATCGTTTTTAAGGGTTTTCCCTGCATCGTCCATAAGCTCAAGGAACCATCATCGCTACCTGCGGCGATGTCCTTCCCATCTGGGCTGATATCCACTGACCAAACCTGTCCCGGTGGCGGGGTTAAGGTGTTGAGCAGTTGTCCGCCTCGATTCCACAGCTTAATGGTACCATCAGCACTAGAGGAAACGATTGTTTGCCCATCAGGGCTAATGGGCGTGTGCCAAACAGAGGCACGATGACCCCGCAATACTGTGAGAATCTCGCTTTGCAGTTGCCACACCCGCACTAAATCATCTTCACCACCGGAAATCAAACGATGACCATCGGCACTGAAAGCCACTTTCCATGTACCGTTAATATGGGCATACAAAGTTTGATTGACGCTTCGATCGCTGTTCCAAAACTTAATTGTATTATCCCAACCAGCTGAAGCGAGGGTTTGACCATCGGGGCTAAAGGCGAGAGTCACCACGCTGCTGTCGTGTTCTGTGGCAGTTTGCAATAAAGTGCCAGTGACAGTCCACCAGATAACATTACCAATCCAGTCTCCAGCTACCAGAGTTTGTCCGTCAGGGCTGAAGGTGACGCTCATCAGACGGTTTTTGCCTTTTTTGGAGGCGATGGGATTATTCAGTGTCCGAATTTTGTTACCCTCTAGATTCCAGAGGATGAGAGTATTATCATCACTGACCGAGGCTAGGATGTTAGCATCAACAGGACTAAACGCCACCTTGGAAACTGCATCGCTGTGTCCCTTGAAAGTGCGAATCAAGCTGCCGTCGATACGCCAAAGTTTTACTGTCCTGTCGTTACTAGCCGAGGCAATCCATTGTCCGTTAGCACTGACGGCGAGCGATCGCACCGAATCTTGATGTGCGTTGAGTGTTTTAACCAGTGTCCCGTCTAACTTCCACAGTCGCACCGTGCCATCTTGCCCAGTCGAAATTAGTTTATCGCCTTTGGGAGTAAAGGTGACATCAAAGACTTCTCCTTTGTGTCCGCTAAGTACTTTTAGCAATGTACCATCGCTTTTCCACAGAGTAATCTTACCGTGTTGGTGAGCAGCAGCGATTGTCTGTCCGTCGGCACTGATGGCAACACCCCGCACTTTTCCCTGTTCACCGTTTAGGCGGTTGCGTTCAATGACTTGAAAGGTAGCACGGCGCAATTCTCGATCTACCTTGGTAAGTAACTCAGCAGGCACATCCGCTAATTTGCTCAATCGAGTCTGGGCTTTGATGGCACTGACTAAAGCATCTAATCGATTCCCAGAGGCAAACTGAGCTTCGGAAACGTTGGCGATCGCTTCAATTTCTCGGAGAGTGGCTTGATATCTTTGGGCAAAGGCATATATTCCCAGAGAACTGGCGATGACAAAGGCAATGGTAATAGTCCCCAGTAGCCACTTTTGCAAGCGACTGGCACGTTTTTCTTGTTGCAGTCGCTGTTCAACTTCTTGCAGTCGCCGGAATTCTTCTTGTCGTTTGAGATCGTCTAAGTCGGTGCTGGTGCCAAACCATTTCACCACCTGTCCGCTTCCATCTTTGATGGGAATCGCCCGATTGAGAAACCAGCGATAGTTTCCCGCCACATCTTGTATTCTCAGTTGCACTTCGTAGGGTGAGTTGGTTTCTAAGGAATGTTTCCAAGCGACAAGGCTACTGGGGCGATCTTCAGGATGAACCATATCTAGGCGTTTCCAGTCCGTCACCTGGGAATGCGATCGCCCCAAAAAAGTACTTAAGTGCTGGTTGGTATAAGATAGCCTACCATCTGGCTCTACAATCCATACCATCTGGGGCATTGCTTCTGCTAGTTGGCGAAAGAACCGTTCGCTTTCTTGCTGCGCTTCAAATTGCCGCCGGATTTCTTGCTGTTCTGCATCCTGGCTGGCGGCAAGAAATTGGTAATCTAAATCGCTGAGGCTTTTGTTTTGCGCCCACTTTTGGGCATCAATTAGAGCTTGTCCCCGTAAAAGCCGGGATGTATCCTGTTTTTGAGAAGCAATCCAAGCTGATAGTGTTTCCGAGTAAGGACGTAATTGATTTAATTGTTCCTCTACCCATTCCCAATTGAAAATTTCTTGATATATGCGATTGCGGATTTGCAGATATCCTTGATGTTTAACTACCAAACCAGAAAGCAGCAGTTCTACCTGTTCTCTACTGTCGTCGGCTGCTACAGGCATAGCTTGTAAAAGTTGCTGATAGATGCTGAGTAATCTACTAACGCGTTGATTATTGTAAAGTAGGCGATTGCGAATTGTGCGTAAATGCTCTGGTTCGTCTTGAGATTCCCAATTGTTAATGATTTGCGATCGCACTAAAAACTCTATCCACTCTGCTTCTTTACCTGGTGCAATTTCCAAAGGGCTAGCTTTCACCACCAAATGACATAATTTTTGCGTTAGAAATGGCTGTCCATTAGTCCAAGCAATAATTTCTTTAAATACCGCTTGGGGATTGTTCGCAACTTCCTCTAATCCTACTACCAGAGGTTGAGCTTCTGCTAATGTAAATCCTTCTAAATTAATAGCAACACCAATATTAAAAGGTGTTTTGAGTTTATCTTGAATTAAATCAGAGGGAGTCGCAACCCCAAATAAAGCAAAACCCAGTCGTTCGTATTCAGGATTATGGACTCTTTGTTGATAACAAGCCCGAATCCAAGCATAAAAATCATCTATGCCAAAGCTTAATTGCAGCAAACTATCAATTTCATCAATGAAAATCAAAATCCGACTATTACTCAGATTTACTAACAAAATCTCTTCTATAAAATTCCCCAAACGTTGTATGAGTGATAACTCAGTTTGTTCTTGCCACCAAGCTGCAAAATCGATTTTCTTAGCTAACCCAAAACTATGCAGCAAACGGACAATTATCCCTTTATAAAATTGTGTCTGGGTGAGTTCTTGGCTGCGTATTTGTGTAATATCAATGTAAGCACAACTAAAGCTTTCATTTTGTAATTGTTGCTTGGTATGCACCAGCAGTGAAGACTTACCTATTTGGCGACAGTTGAACACATAGCAAAATTCCCCTGCTTTCAGGGCTGTATAAAGTTCAATGTCTGCTTGCCTAGTAACATAGTTAGCAGCATTAGCATTCAGACAACCACCAACTTTATAAATACTTTTGTTCATAATAGCAAATCATGATTTGCTGAACCTTGTTTAATTACAACACTAGATATTTTTTCAAAAAATCTCGATATAATTTACAACTAATTACCCATTTTTGCTGCTGCAATTGTATTAATCCCATATTTTCTAATTTGTAAGCAATTAATATATCTAAATCTATATTTTCATCTTTTGTTAAAAGTTTTTTTATACTATCTAATAATTGGCTATTTTTTTGTATTTTATTTAAT
>NZ_JACKZU010000175.1:0-16541 GCF_014222165.1 Nostoc sp. 2RC | reverse complement strand
GTCCCCTGCGGATACTGAAGAGTCACTGCCAACTAACACCGTATCTTCACCGCTTCCAGTTTGGATTGTATTACCTTCAGTGCTTTCTACAAAGTCTGCACCATCACCTGTAAATAAGGTTTGGTTTGGTTCCACTGTAATGCTATCGCTGTTACTAGAGCCAAAGTTAAGTTGTTCTGCTGGGGGTTGACCTAAGCCTGGAGCGAGATTGAGAGGAGTCTCCAATTTCAGGAGAATAATTTCATTGTTGTCGATGACTGGATTTTGGGGATCGTTTCCTGGACGACCTGTAGAAAAGGGATAGTTGTTATCATTGGCGACTAAAATGGTGTTTTTGTCAACAACTAAAACATTTTCAATTGTGACAAAGGGGAAGTCGAAGGTGGTTTTACCATCGCCATTGAGGTCGTTGGGGTCTTGGATATTTAATAAATTTGCAACTTCTTGTTTTTCTACGTAGCCATCAGCATCTGTTTTAGACAAATCAATTTTGTAGATTTTCTTAAATTGAGCAGCAGCGCCTTGACCATTATCCCGCTCAATTACCAGATACTCGTTGTCGTTGATGACTGCTAAATCCCCGATGGCATATCCAGGATTTTCCAGTTTATAGTAAAGTTTCTTACCAGTATACTCTTTGCTAGCAATATCAAATTCGTTGATTCGCAAAGCACCAGGAGTATCGCCTTGGACTGTACCCTCTAGCAGCAGATAAAGTTTGGTTTTGCTGGCGTTGATTGCTCCCCCTTCAAAACCTTTGGAACCACCCAAGTTGGGAAAAGCATCTCCTGAGATTGCATCTGGGTTTTGTGGCGATCGCACTAAGTTATTCTCAGGATTACTCAAGAAATCACGGACTTTATCCCCTGTGTCTGGAAAGTCTGTGAACAGTGCGTCTACACCTAATTGAAAGAATTGCTGAAATTCTAATTCTGGATTACCTTTGTAGTCTGCTGCCAGATACAAATCTTCGTTACGGAAGGTATAAGGATGCACCTGCAAACCTGCATTGTGAGCATCTGCAACTAAAGTGGTGGGAGGTAACACACTTCTGTCAGATTCATCCACTACCCCATCGTTGTTGATGTCATCTGCCAAACCATCGTTATTGGCATCAGTTCCTCTAACACTGACAATCATCCGTTTCCAAGGGCCAATACCATCAGCATAGGTGGCGATTTCAGCTAAACCCTGTGTAGTTCGTAAATCACCATAAGTGCGGGAATCATTGTTAACTTGGAAGTCATAAGGCTGAGTTTCAATGAGAGTACCATCTAAAGCAATGCCAGCTGCGTCTAGGAGTTGAACCAGTGGAATATCTACACCAGCATTCGGCATAATGCGATCGTGTAGATCCTTGAGATTGCCAACTTCAAAGGACTGAATGAAAATGCGACTGGGATCGGTGAAATTCTCAGCTTTGAGGGTGTCGATGAGAATTTCACTGATGTTTCTGTTAATTTTCTCTGTAGTACCTACATAGGTGGCTTCCTGAGCAAAATAAGTGGGATGCTTGGTTTCAGGATAGATGCCAATTTTTTTACCAGTCTCGGCTTCCACTTGTTTCACCAAGTCAATGACTTCCGCCAGAGTGGGAATTTCAAATTCACCGTTAAAAGATTGGTCGCGGAAAGGTAAACGCTGTATGGCTTTTAAACTCTTGATTTCTTCTAGAGTAAAATCTTCAGCAAACCAACCAGTGATTTCAGTTCCATCGAGGCTGACTGTTTTTTTGCGATCGGCAAACTGTGGATACTTGGTAATATCATAAACATCTGTGGTGGTATTGCTGAAATTCACAGTACCATCAGCGTTTAAAATTGCCAAAGCAGGCTCATGGCGAGCAATTAACACGCCATCTTTTGTCACAACTAAATCAGGCTCGATAAAATCAGCGCCGTCCTCAATTGCTTGTTTATAAGCCTCTAAAGTATGTTCTGGAAGCTTTCCACTAGCACCTCTATGACCGATAACAAATGGTGCTTCGCCATCTAAGGTTTTAAAAAAATCAGGTGTAGCAATGGGAGCTTCTAATAAATTACCAGCAGCATCAAAATGTAGCAGGTAAGGGCCGAATTCCTCTCCCACCCAAATAGTGCCATCTTTATCAAATACAAATGATTCTACGTCAAAGTCAGCACCAGTTAATAATCTCTCAGAAGTTCCTTCATTAACTATGGAAAAAGGAATTTTATTGTGAGGATCGGCAAGTTGAATGTAATCTAAAACCTTGACAGTGCCATCACCATTTTCTCTGCCCTTAAAACTGGGGTCTAAACGATGGATACGTAACAAAAAATCTTCACTATTATCTTTGCTACCGTAACCATTATCTGAGAGAAAATAGAGAGAGTTATTATTAGCAAATTGTACACCGCTAAATCCTTGTATTGGCTGTCCTGGGAAAGGGCCGGTTCTACCATTGCCGGAAATTTCCTCACCAGAAGCAGGCCCTTCACCATAGGTATCAGCTGGTAAAGAGGCAAAACCTACTAATTCAATTGCCATAATGAGAATGTTTTTGGAGTGTTTGATTTAAGAGCGATCGCAACAATGATGAAATGTTGAGTGTTCACTGATGACTGATGACTGTCAACAGCTAACATTGATGTTTTTCACAACTCAATAGCATTGCTATAGCCTTAAAGATATTTTCATTGAAAGATTAAGAAAAGAATAAATGAAGCGGAAGAAACGATTAAAATAAAGTTATTATTAAATAATAATATTTATCAAATTTTATCAACAAACACTGCGAAAAATATATTTAAAGCTAGTAGTCCATCGTATTAATTGTACTCAGTAAATTAACTTTTTAACTTCTTTTCTTATCCCTCTTTCTTTGCGTACTTTGCGTACTTTGCGGTTCGTTAAAACCCTCAAAACTAGTGGTCTATCGTATTAATTTTGAGAGTAAAAAAACGTAGACGCGTAGCGGCTTGCCGCAGGCTACCACAAAGGACGCAAAGAGCGCAAAGGAAGAAAAATTAAGAATGAGTTTACCCCTCGTAACTAATGCGATGAACCACTAGCGCCCAATAAATTTATGATCCCCGACTTCTTTAAGAAGTCGGGGATCTATTATTGTTCAGGAATTTCCATTAGGATTATGCCAGGTGAAGCAATTAGCTAACTATACTAGTTGAGAAAACAAAATCATTGGCACTGAGACTAGTTGCAGTAATTCCAACCAACAAAGCCAACTCTGTATTTCCAGTTTTCACCAAAGTGTCACTACCCTGTTGCAACAGCGTTAAGGCACTAAATTGAGTCACCCCAATACCGCCAAGCCCAATTTTATCAATGCCTGCTGTAAAATCACTGACGATGTTCTTAGCAGTTGGCAAACTGCTACTAGCAATCCAAAATTGGTCAATACCAGTGCCACCACTGAGTTTATTACCACCTGCAATACCAGCAAACAGCACATCATCGCCATCGCCACCAAACAAAAAGTCATCGACATTTGACAACAAGATGTCATCACCAGAACCACCATACAAACGGTTTTTGCTACCTCCACTGCTGAGGGTGTCGTTACCATCTCCACCGAATAAATATTGGCGAGAACCTTCAATTACTGTGAGAATATCATCGCCTGCGGCTCCGAATAAATTATTACTACCATCGGCTTCCACCACAGTAATTACATCGTCACCATCGCCACCATCAACATTAGTACTTTTAGCCGCACCATTTTGACCAATAAATATCTGGTCGTCACCTTTTTGACCGGATACACAAGAGTCACTACCTACCAGTACAATGTCGTCACCCCTTCCGGCTCGAATTGTATTACCTGTAGCACCTTCTACAAAGTCTGCACCATCACCAGCAAAAAATGTTTGTCCTGGCTTGAGTGTCACATCATCGCTGTTGCTAGAACCAAAACCATCAGGGAAAGTAGGCTCTACAGTTGTTAAGTTATTAGGTAGTTCCAGAATGCCCAATCTTTCAGCAGGAGTATTTCCTGTAACGTTGAAGTCGTTATCATTGAGCAAAGCTAGGGTGTTGGGTGCTACCAGCGCCAAACCTTCTAATTTTTCCACCCCGGTGTAACCCAATTGAGCAGCGTTAGCAATTAAACTCTTAGTCACAGGGGTAATATTGGCAGCAGCTAGTTCCGCAGAGGTCAATTGCTCAATGGTTTTCCCGGCTGGTAAAGTAAAATTCCCTGGGTTATTGATGTTGGTTGCCCCGGCTAAATCAATTTGGTAAATTAATTTATTGCCAGCAGATGTACCATTGTCATCACGCTCGACTACTGCAAATTTACCGTTACCCAAGGAAACTGCATCGCCAATTTTATCGGTTGCTGGCAGACCTTCTAGGCGATATAAATACTCTGCTGTTACTTGCTTAGTGACAATATCAAACTCTAGAATTCGCAGATTGAGAGAAGCTTTAGAAGTCCCATCATTAGCAACATCAGGATTATCAATTGGACTTTGAATAAAGGCGTATAATTTATTGCCTTCCAATGCCACAGCTTCAAATCCCCGGTTATTGCGGCGCTGGGCATAAACCGCAGGCAATACTTCAATGCCAAAGGTTCCGGCTGGTTGGTCTGGGTCGGATGCGGTGGCGGTTCCTTGAGGAATAAAGCGCTCAATCAGTTTACCATTGCTATTAAAGTGGTAAATGGCGGGGCGATATTCATCCACCAACCAATAGTCACCATTTTTGGCAACTACAATTCCTTCCAAATCTGCACCCAAAGGATCGTTAGCTAAAACATTGTTGTCTAAGTCAACGGCAATTTCATCTGTGTAAGCTAAACCGTTTCCTACAGCTTGCAAATTGGGTAGTCCTGTTAATGGCGTTGTTCCATCTTGCCGAAATAGCTTGGTTCTGTTGGTAATGGTAATTTCACCAGTGGTGCGGTTAAGTTCAAAGCTAATTATTTCCGGCTGGAAATCTGGTAATAAAAATGGTCTATTAACGCCATCAGGTTCTCCATTGGGGCCTCGGTCTGTGTTGGTGACAAACTTCAGGTTGCCATTTGCTGCAATTCCTTGAAAATACAACCCAGAAAAACCACCCAAGAAAATATCTTGATTTTCAGAGGTTGTACCTAACTTGGGTAAATTTTCAAAGTCATAAATAGTCAGCTTTGGTTGGGCGACGGGATTACGGGGATCGTAGCTGGTGGTGTCGATATTTAAAGGATTGGGCAAAGCGTTAGCAATATTTTGCCAAGGTACGAATTTGAAGTTAGAACTGATATTTTCTTCTTCACCTTCATCGCTAACTATTTTACCTGGTTCATTGGAACCATCTTGAGTCACAAATAAACCAAATGGGAAGTTAGGCCCCAGTGGCACGTTAATCACATCTGCACCGTCTGACTCTTGGACGCTATCAATTGGCCCGTTGTTACCAACAGCAAAGTTACAGATAAAATCGTTGTTACCTTCACGGGTATAGGCAACAAAGGTGTTGTCACCTTGGCTGGATGCCAGTAAGTAGCCTGTGCCATTTTTACCGTAGTAAATGGTCAATCCTTCGACATCATTGGTGAGGTAATTACCGCCCAAGTCTTTAACTTTATCAATTAACTTGCCAGTGCTGCCACCATTTGGTTCTGCTTGGTACTTCCAAATACCGACATCTTCCTGCCCGATGTAGAGAAAGCCTGTTTCTTGGTCTACCACCATGCCCTCAGTTTGAGGTTCGCGATCGCCAATTGTTGGTACAGTAAATTCTCGTAGTTGTTGGATACCAATTTTACCATTACCTTTATCAATCAGTTTATACTGAGCCACATCTCCGGTTTCCCGGCGATTCACAAAGACATAGTAATCATTGGTGATGGGACTGCGGTACAACGCCAACCCGTAAGCACTGCGAGAAGATGAAGAATAAGGTTCTGCAAAGGGTAGCCCTTGGAAGAGAGTGCCAATGCTGCTATCGGTAATGTCTTCTAAGTATTGTCCGGGGGTGTTGGGGTTAATTTTGAAGATTGCTAGTTTATCATTTTGGCGATCGCTAGCTACGGCAATATCAATGGATTGATTGCCTAATTTAAAACCGTATTGCAAATCAATGTTGTTGTAGCGAATCCCACCAGGATTAACTGTTTGCAACAAATTACCAGACAAATCATAAACCCGCAGTCCGGCATTTTTCACGGAAGTCAATACTAAACTATCGGCGGAATTGCTAGCATTCACATAAATGGCAGGGTCATCAGCATCGCCACGTTCATCAACTGGGAGCGTTTCATCATCCAACAAATCGGGGGTAGTTTCCACCGTAGGCGCAGCAGTGGGAACTAAATCTGCACCCAAGGTGAGGATTTGGGTAAATTGGGTGCTACCAAAGTTGTTGTCACTCACCAACACAATGGACTGACGACCATCGGCTAATTTGGGCCCCAAGGCCAGACCTTCTATATTATCCAATCCCGTAATTGGGTGATTGGCATCAGTAGGAAGATTCAAATCGCTTAAATTCAACAGCAGGCGTTTTTGACTGGGTTTAATCGCTGCTAGTTGCTCGACACTCAAATCATTGAGAGAATTGTAAAAACTAATATCTGTTGCACCTTGCAAAGAAACTTCGTAAATTTTGATGGTGTTGCCTACACCTTGTGCAAAGGAACGTTCCAACGCCAGTAAAGTGCCACGATTATCAATTGCTAATAAATCCACCAAACCATTGTCAGCGGAACCTGTGCCGGGGTTTGGTGGTTCCGGGATTGCTTCGGTGATATAAAGGTATTCTTTTTCTGGTTGTCCGGTAACTAAATTGTATTGCACAATCCGCGAACGGCTACCACTGGTGAGTGAAGCCCTCAAACCATCTTGGGATAAGGCGTTTTCAGTGGCGGTGAACAGAGTTTTTTGGTCTGGTGTGATGGTGAGGCTTTCAAATGCCAGATTATTGTAAACCCCTGACGTTTGGGTATCACCTGCATCTACAACACCATTATTGTTGGTGTCTGCAACCACTGGCAAAAATTTAGTGGGCACGGGTAGCGATCGCAATTCTTGACCTGTAGCCAAAGAAAACTCTTTAATAAAGGGATTAGTAACACGACTTGCACCCAAATCCGGTCGAACTTCCCCTTCTGAAGAAATGAAAACAGTGCCGTTATTGGTTAAAGCAATACCTTCTGGGTCGAGGCTGTTGGTTGCAAAAAAGTTGCCGTTGCTATCTTTTAAAGGAGTGACATTAGTGAAAGTCACCCCATTATCAGTGGTGAAAGTGTAGAAACGAGCCAAACCATTGCTATCAGACCTAGCATCAGAGATGGCATAGTAGACATTGTTAACAGCGTCGTAGCTGACACCAGATAATCCCCCCACTGGAGTCGCTGTACCATTCACACTTCCCGCCGCACCATCAGGAATAAAGCCAGTGACGAAGGTACTTTGTGTCACAAATTCCGCGCCGGGAATGGTTTTACCTGGTTCGCTTGCCCCGGTTTCCACCTCTGCAAACACCAAGCGATGGTCGGAACTAGGAAAGGGAAAAGTACCCACTGGGGAAAATGTCGGGTCAGTATTCAGCGGCCAAAATACTCCAGAATTGGCAATTGTCAAGTCAGCAGAGGGCAGTACATAATCAGACCGCAGGTTTCCAGGAGTAGTATCGCTAAAATCTGCCGTGTCAAAAGCCGGATTACTTTGATGATTGGCATTGACACCACCTTGTAAAGCTGCTTGTTGGGGGCCGCCAAGACTGCTAGGGATGACATTAGTATTAATACCGGGATTTTGCAATAATTGGCGGATGGCAAAGTCAACACTATCACCATCTAATGGGTCAGCATTTTGGTCGCCCATAATCACAAAACTTGACCCAGTAGCAATACCGCCTGTTTTACCTGCATCATCATAGATGTAATTGCCTTTACCAGCAGTAATATAATCTGCCCAAAAGCGAATTTCATCATGATTGCGTTTACCGTTGCGGTCTTCTGGCCCATCAAACACCGGTGGTGTGGGGTGGCTGGCGAGGACATGAATTGTCTTGCCGTTGACTTGGATTGGTATATCCCAGTGGCTTTTAGAAGAAAGACGTAGAATTGCCAGTTCCTCAGGAGAATACCAATCATTTGCCTCTGGAGTCGCAGCATCATCAGGAAGCAAGGCATCAGGCATATCCTTCCACAGGAACTTTTGGAAAGTGCGGATATTAGCAGTATCGATGGGATATTTCGACAACAGCAACATTCCAAATTGCCCAGGAAAGTTACCAAATCCCAAGGCATCATCGCCATATCCCGCTTCCCCTGGGGTGGTAACGATTTTACCGTCGTTGTTCAAATCAAACCCAGAAGCAATACCCGTATTAGAAGGAGCAATGTAAAAGTAGGGGTAATCAACAGGAGTTGCACCATTTTGACTCACCGCTAAATAATTTTGCACAAATAATTCAACTGCTTCCACAGAGTAATCAAACTCGTTAATTAGCAGCACATCTGGGTTATTGCGCTGAATGATTTCTGCCACCGCCTTTGCCTGAGCATTATCAGGAGTAGAAAGATCCGTTACTAACTGACCTCCAGCATTGCGATTCAAGGAAGCATTGAATTGAGAAAAGCGAATTGTGTTTGTCATAAAAATGGGGGGTGGGGAGTTAGGAGTTAGGAGTTAGGAGTGAGGAGTTAGGAGTTAGGAGTTTCTCTCCTTTGCTCCTTTGCGTCTCTGCGCCTCTGCGTGAGCTTTAAACGAAAACAAAACGGTTATCTGTTGCCAAATTTGTATTTTGGTTTAAACCGGTTTCCACAACAGCAATCAATTCTGTACCATTGTTGGTGAAAATACCGACGGCGGATTGAATGATAGATACAGATGATGCTGAACCTAAGGAATAATTATTAGCAATTCCTTTAAGTTCAATGCGATCGCTTGTCTGTAAGTTGAGAATCTCTGCGTAGTCGCTTTTACCGGAATTAGCATAGAAAACAGAGGTGGGGTCGCCTAAAACGTAAGTATCTGCACCTTGGTCGCCGTTGAGCAGGTCGATTTCGTCGCTACCTCCTCCCCAACCAATGAGGCGATCGTTGCCATCACCACCAAAAACTATATCTTTGCCAAGTCCGCCTAAAATTGTGTCATTACCGCCATCACCAAGGAGTACGTCTGTACCTCCTTTGCCATCCAGGTAATCGTTGCCTGCTCCACCGTTGATTAATTCACTGCCGTTGGTGCCGATAATGCGATCGCTGCCTCCTTGAGCATTAACTATGTACCGATCTAAACCAGTAAGTTCTTCCACAAAGATGATGTCGTTCCCAGATGTGGCTTTGTTGTTAGCCACAGTCAGTTCAAAGGTATCGCTGGCTGTCAGTCCTTTCTTATCGGTGGCGGTGACTGTAACTGCAAAAATGCCAGTTTTGGACACAGCGCCGGAGATGACTCCAGTGTTAGCAGCGATACTAGCCCCACTTGGTAAACCACTGGCGCTGTAACTCAGGGTGTCCCCTGCATCGATATCAGTGAATTTGTTACTGACATTGAAAGAAAAAACTTTGTTTGTAGAAATGATTTGGTCGTCAATGGCTTGCACCACTGTGGGTGCTTCATTAATGTCCTTGACTTGGATACTCAACACCTTTTCCACAGAAAGCCCACCATTATCGGTACTGCGTAACCGAATGCTGTAGGCAGATTTGGTTTCAAAGTCTGGGGAAGCTTTGATTTGTAAGCTGTTGCCATCTATTGTGAAGGCGGCGTTATCAGTATCGCCAGTTCCCGTAACCAAGCTGTATGTAAAAGTGTTACCTGTGTCAGGGTCGATGGTGGTAAATGTACTGATGGTTGTGTTTGCTGGAACATTCTCATTGACGTTGGTAGCACTCAATATTATGTCAGTGGGGGCATTGTTTCCAGATATGTTAAACCTAGCCACACTGGGGTCGTGGTCGCTATCTTGCTCGGCAAATTCTGAGTTGATGTGGACTACATCATAGGCATCTAGTTTACCCAACAAGTTGTTACTAACTAAGATGTGGTCAAGGGTTTGGGCGTTGCCTTCAAAGTTGTAGGTGTAACGCTCGTTTTGAGGCAGAGTTTCAATTAAAGAAGTCAGCCCAGCGCTTTCTAGGATGCTGACAGGATTGGAAAACTCAAAGTCATTCAAGTCACCAGCCACCACTACATTGGCATTAGGATTAATGGCTAAAATGCTTTCAACAAAGTTTTTCACCAACGTGGCTTGTTGTTGGCGCTGCACTTCGCTAGTCAGCGTTGGTGGTTGATTCGGGCCGTATAGAGGTTGGTCGCCACCTTTGGAATTAAAGTGATTACCAATTACATACACGGTTTCGCCGTTGAAAATAAATTCACCAACTAAGGGTTTGCGACTGCTATTGAAAGCCGAGTTGGTGGGGTCAATCAAACCGGGACTATTAGAAATTACCGGAACACCAGAGTTATTGGTGACTGTGGTGCTGGAGGTAGAAGTACCACCGGGACGATCTATAAAGCTGACGCGGTTGGGATTAAATAAGAAGCCGACGCGGATATTTCCCCCAGGTTCGCCGCCATTGGTATCGTCCACTGGGTTAATTTGACGATATTCGTAGGTGGGGCCGCCAGCTGCGGCTATAGTATCAATTAATTTTTGGAAGGTAACGCTGGCATCAACTACGCTATCGTTGGTCGGGCCGTTATTGTCCTGAATTTCTTCTAGAGAAATGATGTCAGGGGATTTCAAATTATTGACAATACTGTTGGCAAGGTTGTTAAACTTGCTTGCACTATCGTTTGGGTCAAGATTTTCGACGTTGAAGGTAGCAATTGTCAGTTGGTTGGTGGTGGCAGTTAAATTAGTGACTTCTTTGGTTAGGGTGTTGGAGGTAACACTCACCGAAGTTGGCAGAACTTCGTAGTTACTGAAGTTATAATCAACCACACCTGTAATTGTGCCGAAAGTCGCACCAACATTAACTTGTGGTGAGCTACCAGAAGTGAACAATGTGTCATCTATTTGGATGCGTTCGGGATTAAAATCATTGGCACTAATGCCTATACCACCGCGTGCTGTACGTCCGGTGGCGTTAGCGCCGTTGTCTGCCAGTACCCAAATCTCCCCAAAAGAATTTGTCGGGCTAACTGCCACAGGATTATTTACCTGTACCAGCATTCCTTCTAAGCTTTCGTAGAAATCGATCCCATCTTGGGCAGGGTCAAATAATGTGGCAGGATTTTCTACATTTCCACCCACAGCATCGTTATTAATTACTTGAGTGGGAATAGTCCGGCCGCCGTTGCCAAGAATAGTCGCACTGGGCAAAGCATTGCCACTGGAGAGTTTGACAACGGTAGGGCTAGTAATTTCTGTAGTCGTCAGGTTATTTGCATTACCACCAGGACGAAATTCGGTGACTGTGCCGGTAACTAATACAGAATCCCCCACAGCTACCGTTGGTGCTGATGAGGTGAAGACAAAAATGGCTTCAGAGGTGCGATCGTCGTTATCTGGATTGGGGTCTTGCAAGTAAAAACCGTTACTTGTTCTGACTGTGACGATTCCCGCTACATTGTTAACGATTTGACCTGCCAAGGGTGAGATATGCCCTACTCCCTGAATTTCGCTAATCTTAATGGATGGGGCTACTTCATTATCTGTCACCGTAATATCTGCATTAGCATTAGTAAAACCTGTAGCTGAAGCAGTTATGGTCACTGTCTGGGAGCCATCAACTATTACATCGTCTACGGCATCAATGGCAAAGGTGACAGTGGAACTATTGCCTGTGAAGGTGACAGTTGTGGGTACTGTTGCCTCAGTTGTATCGTTACTGCTCAAATTGACAACTAAATTTGATGTGGAGGTGTCTGAGCGTGTCAAAGTGGCTGTAGCAGCATTAGCCCCAGCATTTTCGGCAAATGAGCTAGGAGTAATACTGAAAGTTAAAGTTGGTAATGGTGGAATAGAGCGTAGATTATTGATATAAGTTGTATTGGCTCCACCATTGGCCAAACCAGGTGTAGTTGAAGCAAAGGCAATTCCTGTCGTCCAGTTGGTAGTGTTTGTTGCACCTGCCAAGTCAGAGTTTAATGCATAGCCTGTGTTGTTGGTGCTAGTGCCAAAATTGACATTTGCGGCGCTTGTGAATGCTCCTGTTGCAGTGCCAATATCTACAGCAAATCCATCTGGGGAAATCGTAGCACCGCTATTTGTAGTATCTACCCAAACAACATCATCACCAGCAATATCTCCAGTATTGCCACTGTTGGCGTTAGGTAGGAACGAACCACCAGCATTGAGAGCTATATTCCAGTCACCAGTTGATGGATTATATGATGTATCCTGGCTGATAGCTGTAGTTCCACCAACTGTAATGATAGTTCCTGCTTTAAAGGTGGAGGCTATAGAACTAACATTTGTAAATTTATAAGCAGAAAACTTAGAGGCTTTGCTACTTGTGGAGTCTCCCACAAAGAAAGACTCAAGCTGTGTAGCAGTCAAATCTTCAGTAAGCAAAAGCTCGATGAATTCGTCAGTTGTGGTCAGGGTTCCACCACGATAAAATTCATTGATAAGGATTTTGGACATAACAACCTCTTGCTTTAAGAATAAAGAATTCAGGAGTCAGAATTCAGGAGTCAGGAGTCAGAATTCAGGAGTCAGGAGTCAGAATTCAGAATTCAATTCTGTGCAACTGGCAAATAGCGGAGCGTAAAGCCTGCGACATGGCAACTCTTAGAGACGCTACGCGAACAATCAGTGGGGGATTTAGACCCGCCACTGATTGCATTCTGAATTCTGAATTCTGAGTTCTGTTTTAACTGCAAAGATGCACTTCGCAATTAAAGCCAGAGCAATACCAAATACAGCTGCTAAACCGCCATTCTTGGCAATTAACAGAAGTTATTTGTACAATTTTTTCAGCATTTAACTATTCAGCCACCTTAAACTATCTGAATGAAGTTAAGAAACAGCTAGCAAAAGGTTAAAATAACAGATAGTTGAATTAATAAAAAAATAGGCAATAAATGAGAACCAACAGAGTTAAAAGTCTCTTGGTATCAGGATTTGATGGTGAATTGATGTTCTCAGCTATGCCGTAACTACGATAAATTACAGCCAAAAACACAAATATTTCAGAATTTTTACCCGAAAAATTCTGAAATATTTGTAAACCACAATTTTTTGAAAAAAATCAAAATAAATATAAATTTTTATAATGTAGAGACGTTGCAATGCAACGTCTCTGTGTATGGCGTTTTGCCCAATTAACGGAAATTACCAGGATTGAGGCGAACAGAGTTTGGTTGAGACTGGCGACGAATTCCAACTCCATTGCGGAGGTTTCTGGCAGTACCACCATCTCTGATATCAAGGAATGGCTTGAGATTAATCCCTCCTCTGTATGAACTAACTCGATTATTGCCACTGCCTAGAAGTGTGCGTCCTAAATTATATATGCTGCCTGATGAGCGATCGCCATAGGTGTTAACGGCTATGGTTTGCTGTCCGCTATCAGCAGTGGTCAAGTTTTGGAAAATGCTGTTACGGATAACAACGGGATCTTTCCCACGGGGTACTGTCAACACAATTCTACAGGTAGGGTTAGCTTCTGTGGTGACGCAGACAATGTTTTCATTATTTTGTACAGATGTCTGGAGTTCTTGTAAACCATCTGGGCGATACTGTTCCAAGCGGTTAGCAATTGCTACACAACGTTTTTCAGCATCCCAACCGCCGCCCAAAGTTGCAGGTGCAGCCCAAGGAAAGTATTGTCCTGGTTGACTTTGTGGCTGATACATGACAGTGTATTGACCATTGTAAGTCTGACAACTAAAGCGAGTTGTACTGTCAGAGGTAGGTGATGTTGGTATGCCTGTTGATGTGTCGATTGGTACTGGTGCTGATGTGCCACCTGATGGTACTGTTGGCACTACTACTCCATCTTCAGTGGGATAAGGATCGTATTGCGCCATTGCTGCGGAATTACCCAGACACAAACATAAGCCGATACTCCCCAAAGATATTAATTGCAGCAGTTTTGATGACATAGCCATCCTCCAGTATAAATAGATAGGAAATTGATAGTTTAACAACAAAGAATTCACAGAGAAGTTTGAGCGGAGGCTTCCTTTGATGGAAACTTAAAAGAGTCAGTCCTTAGAATTCAGTTAGGAATTCTGTATGACACTTCGACAGGCTCAGTGCATCGCTGGGGGATGAATAATCGGTGAAATCAAGCATTACTGAATTCTGACTTCTGACTTCTGACTTCTGACTTCTTTAGTTAAATGACGAATAATTCTATTTTTTGATTCATGAAAAACCTATTTTTTTTCTTCTCTGGCTTTTTTCTCTTGGAGTAACTTGTTCACCCGTGCTTGAATTTCTCGATGATGTCCGACTCCTTCGTAAGCGTAACGATTGTAACTACTACGGGTAATCAGGTTTTCTAAATTATTAACTCGTTCCCCGCCGCCGGGATGGGAGGACAACCAACTAGGAGGTGCATTTTTTTGCTGTTTATCTAATGTCACCATTAAATTACGCAAGCCGTCAGCAGCGTAACCACTGGCTACAATTAAGCGCGTGCCAAGGGTATCTGCTTGACGTTCCATGTCGCGACTGTAACTGAGGGCAAAGAGTTGACCGATGGTTCCACCTAAGGGAAGATATTGGGTAACGTTAGAAATTAAGTTGCCTTGGGTGATTAATTGAAAACCGTGAGATAAAACAACATGAGATAATTCATGGCCAATTAATCCAGCTAATTCTGCTTCGGAATTAGTCTTGGCGATCGCTCCGGCATTAATAAAGATTTTACCCCCTGGTAATGCAAAAGCATTGAGGCTTGCTTCTGGAATTACAAAAAATTCGTATTTAAATTCTTCACGCCCAGTTACTTTAGCTAATTTCTGTCCGATTTCGTTGACGTATGCCAAAACACTTTCGTCTGTAATGGCATTCAATTGTTTTTTTGCTTCTTGGGCTACGGAATCCCCTATTGCTCTTTCACCTTGTAGCAGAATAATGGTAGAATCAACTGCCGAAAATGGCCCAAGCAAACTGCCAGTCAAAGCGTAACCCAAGGCTCCTGTAATAATATTACCGATGACGTTGCCTCGAATTTCTGCTCGGATATGTTTTTTGTAACGTTCGAGATTTTCTTGTGCTAAGTTTGTAAATTCAGCCGCTTGGGGGTCTTCGGGGTTGAGAATGGCAAACTGACGCGCCGCTAAGGAAGCTTCCATCCATTTTTTTTCACCAGCCAAGGCGTTGACTCTCGCTTTCACTAATTCTGCTTGGTCTGGATAAAGAGAAGATGCTCGTTCTAATATATCTAAGGCTTCTTTGGGGCGATCGTATTGTTTCAAAATTTGAGCATATCGGATATGACCAGGGATAAATTCTGGATATTGCTCGACTAATAATTGCAGAGGTACTAAAGTTTTTGTTTCTAACTTACTTGTTATCCCCGCCTCTGATTCTCGCCAGTATACCTTACCTCCTGGTGATAGTTGCGTGGGATCGAGTATAGCTGGTTTACGTTCTTGGGGTATGCTTGTTTTGCTAAAAGGTTCTTTGACTTCGCGGTAAATTTTTTCTGCTTGGGGAATTTGTCCGGCGAGATAAAGTCTATCGGCTTCAATAAATTTTAGCTGACGGGTAATTTCTTGAGGACTAAGTGTCGGTTCCTGTGGAGGTTCTGGCTTTTTTGGTTCGGAAACTTCCGGCGAGGCTTGTTTTGTTGATGAAGGTTGTATCGCTTCGGGTAATTTTTGATCTTTAGTCGTTTCAACTGTAGTAGACGCAGCAGGTTCTTGTGCTGGAACTGGTGCTGTTGGCTGCATCAAGATAATTAAAATTGATGTCCCAATCGACAGTAATATCCAGTTACAAGCTAGCAGTAGAGACTTCCAGGTTCGTTTCATGCCAGGTACGACCTATGCAAAAAGCTGTTTTTTCAATGTTACGAGGAATTGGGTATTACGTATATGGAACGATAGCTGCTATTTCAATACGGTTCGGATAATCACTATGAACTGGGAAAAGGTTAAGGGGTAAGGGGTAAAAGATGTATTTGAAACATGAGTCCCTTTCCCCTTTCCCCTTTCCCCTTTAACCGAACTGTATTGGCTGCTATTTTATAACACAAAAAACCCCGGCTAAATTAGCCGAGGTCAAGTCGAGAAGTGAGAATGACGATGAGATATGGCGATACCGAAATCTAAAAATTCTTAGCTAACGCTGAGACTAACCAAAATTAGAGTAGTGACGATTAACATTGCAAAAACACCTTGAATCAAGTATTTGCGTTGTTCCCAAATCGCAGGGTACTCAGCGTAATACATCTTGGGTTCATTTGCATAGTTATTGAGAACGCCGTCTTCATTTACTGTGGTATACATAATTTTTTCTCTTGGTTGTTTATTAACTTATGTAAATAAATTTAACAACTTTGTTACAAAACGTCAACTAGGCTTGACAACAAAAGAGTGATAGATGTAATAAACTCTGCTTATCGGTGATGCCTATGGCGGGCGATCGCGGATTTTGGCGAAACGGTTCTCCTATCAATACGGTTCGGTTAAAGGGGAAAGGGGAAAGGGGAAGGG
>NZ_JACKZU010000820.1:0-334 GCF_014222165.1 Nostoc sp. 2RC | reverse complement strand
ATCATCCCCTTTTCTTCTCTCACTCCTTCTTTTTTTTTCCCCTTTCGTTATTCCTCCTCCATCTTCTCTTTTCATTCCTTTTTCCTTTTCTCTTCTCTCTCTCCTGCTTCTTTCTCTTCTCCCCCTCTTCTTCTTCCTCCTCCTTTCTTTTTTTCTCTCTCTTTTTTCTCCCTCTACTTCCCCCCCCCCCCCCCTTTCCCTCCTCTCCTCTCCCCCCTTTCCAACATAATCCTTTTCCCCTTCCTTCCCCCCTTCTTCTCCCTATTCACTTCCCTCTCTTCTCCCCCCCTTTTCCCCTTTCCCCCCTTCCCTTCCTTCCTTTCCCTCCCCTTTC
>NZ_JACKZU010000174.1:0-16547 GCF_014222165.1 Nostoc sp. 2RC | reverse complement strand
TAATTATACTAAATTGCTAAAATGATTATTAGATAATAAATTCAATTTTTAATTTAAATTAAGTGACATTAATTTTAATCTTACCTATACACTCAGTACTGTTTACTAATTAGTTTGACCTATTTAAGATAACTTTTTAAAAGAATCACAAAATTGAATAATTAAGCTGTGAATTAGATGTGAAATTACAATTCTCAAGAAAATTGTAATTTGACATTAATAATGGGGAAATATAACAGTAACATTTCTTCCCATAATCATAAGGCAATAAAAAAGTGGCTATTGCCTTTGAGTTCCAATTATAGACTGTATATGCAAATTAGTTATCTACCGCTTGCTTGGCTCAATAATATTGAGCAGTCTATTCTCAAAAAACAGTTGATTGTCAGGACAAAGGCACCCTTGCCACATATGCTGGCATCGATGGAAATAGCGATCGCTCCTATGCGATCTGATTACTCAGCCTTTTTCAGGATAGTCTCGCAAGTAGAATGTAACTCATGTCAGGCATAAGCCCATTTTCTCTTTCTAAGCAACCACCACTCATTCTAGTGGCTGATGACGACAAGACCATTCGAGTGTTATTGCGTAAAGCTATGGAGCAAGAAGGTTACCGAGTGGTGGAGGTCAATGATGGTAAGCAATGTTTAGATGCTTACGAGACTATCAAACCGGATATAGTTTTGCTGGATGCTGTAATGCCTGTGATGGATGGTTTTACTTGCTGTAAACAATTGCTTCAGATTGCTAGAAATAATCTGATTTCAGCACTGGCAACTTTCGATACTGATTCTGTGCTTGGTAATACTGTAATTTCCAAGATATGGGAACGAACTCCCATCTTGATGATCACATGCTTAGACGATGAAGAATCTGTAGACCGTGCTTTTGAGGCGGGAGCAACTGATTATGTTACCAAGCCAATTCACTGGCCTGTATTGCGCCAACGACTACGCCGACTACTACAGCAAGCACAAGTATACAAACAACTAGAAGCAGCAAACCAAGCTTTGCAGCACCTCGCCAATGTTGATGGCTTAACTGGGTTACCGAATCGTCGTCGTTTTGACGATTATCTTAATACTCAGTGGATTAATTTAGCACAAGAGGAATCCCCCTTGTCTCTCATTTTATGTGATATTGACTATTTTAAATTTTACAACGATAAATATGGTCATCCTGCTGGCGATGTCTGTTTACAAAAGGTGGGTACTGTCTTAAGCCAAAAAGCACAAAAACATCAAGATTTAGTGGCCCGTTATGGTGGTGAAGAGTTTGCTGTGATTATGCCATATACACATGCCTCTGGTGCAATTCATGTGGCCGCAGGAATGCAAGCAGCAGTCAGAGATTTGCAAATTGTTCATGACGGTTCTGCGGTGAGTCAGCATGTCACCCTAAGTATGGGCGTAGCAACTGTTGTCCCCACTTGGGAATCGTCACCTTTGGATTTGATCGTGCAGGCAGATAAAGCACTTTACCAAGCCAAAGCTAAAGGACGCGATCGCTTTGTATCAAGTAGTCATTAGTCATTGGGCATTGGGCATGGGGCATTGGGCACGAGTAGAGATTAACGGATGAGGGTTCCGGAGGGAGATGGGGCAGAGGGGCAGGAGAGAATAATAACTCCTCTTTCACCAGTCAACTGTCAACTGTCAACATATTTAATGCCCAATGCCCTGTTTGGCTAAGGATCAAGAAGGATAAACCGGTAGTGTGAAGTGGAACCATGCCCCGCTATTGGGGGCAGAGTCTACCCAAATTTGACCGTAATGCGCTCGGATGATGCGTTGGCATAAACACAGGCCGATGCCGTAACCTTCTGTACCTTCATCCCGTTGCAGACGGAAGTGGTTTTCAAAGATGCGATCGCGATTTTCTACAGGAATACCAGGCCCAGTATCGCCAATACTGAACTGAACTTTTTGGGTGGTGCGGTGTAATCCAGCAATGCTAATCTTCCCGCCTTTGGGTGTATATTTGATGGCGTTATCCAAGAGATTTACTAACACTTGTCGGATGCGTTCTGGGTCAGCATATACGCAGGGCAAGTCTTTGGGAATATCTGTGTCTACCTCTTGGGATTTGGCAGTGTAGCGATCGCGCAATTCTTCTAATACATCGAAACAAAGTTTACCTAGCTCTACCTTTTGTGGTAGTATTGGTATTTCTGTGTCTTTTCCACGACCTACTTGCAAAAGATCGGCAATCATGCGGTCAATAATTTTAGTTTGACCGCGAGCTTGCTTTAATAAATGTGCCGTCATCGACGGTTTGAGGCGCTGAAATTCCCCTGTTTCTACATTGTAGTTAGATTGAAGAGTTTCTATGGCGATGGCAGCAGCAGTTAGGGGATTGCGGAGGTCATGTGCCAACATAGCAATCACTCGGTCTTTAAACTGTAACTGTTCCTGAAGGTTTTCTTTTTCCTGTTTTAAGCGAAAAATTTCGTCTGACAGGCGGATAAGTTCAGCAGAAACCGCGACCGAACGAATTGTAGATTTGGCAGAGTTCACCCGACCATTATCGTCTATACGCTCTTGTAAGTCTTCCTGTAATTTTAAGTAGGTGTCTACGGCGGTTTGCCAGCGAGGCCACCAGTTTTTCAATTGCGCTACTATATTGCTCCCAGCTAGAATCTGTTGTGGTTCTGGATGAATTTTGATTAAAGCTGGTGTTGCTACCAATTTAAAGTGTTCTGCTAAGTAAGGTTGTTGACCAACATCGATTATTTGCAGTTCAAAACTATACTCAGCCTGCAACTCTTTTAAGTAAGCACGTATTCGCTGCACTTGCTGTCGGGACTTTGGGCGTCCATCGACAAAAAGTAGCAGCTGGAGTGGGGCCTCAGAATGAATAGGCTGATCCTGGGAAACTTGCATGTAATCGTGTTTCAGCACTGGTAACAACCTGGCGACGCTTTACAAAAAGTAAAATGGACTAATGGTTGTCGATGGTCGTTCGTTTTTCTTCAATTTAATATCTATTTTAGATTTTTCATACTCATATCAGATCTGCATTTTTGACATAAGATACAGCTTTTTGAGCCTTTTGCTTTCTCCAAGGTGACTTTATTTCCAAGAAACACTCAAGTTACTTGAATATAAGCCTTAATTTGCCCTAAATCAAAATTTTTGGCAGAGTCAGCACGTAAAAAGTTTAATACTATGTCAAATTGGCTAGTACAGCATTATGTGAATATGATGAGTCACTTTGAACAAGGAAACACTGAACCAAACGTAGATGCTAATTGTATCTGAATCTATTAGGTATGTGTTAACTATCTAGACAAAGTGTGTAAATCCCGTAAAAACATTTTCCCAATCCCTAATACCCAGTTAGAGAGAGGCATTTCTCCCCAACCAGATTTTTAATTAGTTGGCGACTCCTCACCACGACCTAACGCTATGGATAAGATACCAGCGATCGCACTTTGAAGAGGAAGCACTCACTACTTTTGAGGGTTTTAAGAAACATCGGGAGTGGTAGAGCAGATAGTGTTTGTTTCATAGTGCGGTGTGCCGCCTATGTAGCGCTACCAATAAACTCTGACTAGAGAACAGGTAGTAATCTTGGTCAGGAATCATTGATAGATATGAGGGAAACCACTGCGACATTTGACTAGGAATTTTAGATTTTTGGGCAATGCTGCTTTTTGGCAAGCTACATACCTGACTTTTAGTCAGTGAAATAAATCCAAAATCCTCAGTAGCGTGGTAGTTTCGCAATGTGTTGCCATCAAAAATTCAAAACCAGTTAACTGCTTTACATAAGCCCTAACCTCAAGAACTAAAAACTTACGCTAAGTTCCTGGAATTACTCAACACTGGCATTCTTCGGACATTTCATTATCCAGCTTACCATCGTCAGATGAATAATCTTCAGATATCCATATTTAAGCCAACGTTAGCCAATTTCATTGGTTCCCCTCTTTTGATGAGGCTAAGGGGGGCTTTATTCATAGTTTATCACTTCCGTTGCTTGGCGATCGCACTAAATCAGTGCATTTAGGCGTAGCCTCAAGGTTGTCGTTGCTAGATTGTTCAGTTGCCAAGAGCATTCATCGTGTCGGCTGTTAACTGTCAATTATGGGTTTATTTATGTTTTTTCTCAAAAATGTTACTTTCGCTGAATTTTAGGGAAATCTATAAATAAGCATGGGAATTATCAAAACCTAATGGCTGTAAAACGAAGACAACACGGTAGCTTCTGCTACCGTTTACTAATTTTCTGAGACATCATTAAATAGCGCTGCGCGAGAAACTGGGAAAATTTCTCTCCAATAACCAGTAGCCATTTCATAAACAGTTTGCGCTAGGGTAGGAACTGAAACTCAATTTGTGATTTCCTGTGCTTCCTGCTAAACGTCCAGCTGTATTTCTGAGTTTGGCTGTTTTATTAACTTCCTTAACAGCCTGTGCTAACACTCCAGTGGCCAAAAATCTGGAGGAGTCTTTGGCAGCAGATCCTAAACTGCAAAATAATCCGGTTGTCTTTGGAGAATCTCAGACAAACCAACCACAAGCACAGCCAAACGACTCAACACTCCAGTTACCAGCTGATTTCCCTAAAGACATTCCACTATACTCCAATGCCAAACTACAGGAAGTAACACCTGCTAACGATTCAGAAAACAAAGTCTCAACTCGTTGGTTGAGTTCCGATCCTAGCAACTTGATTGCTAGTTTTTATCGCAGCCAGTTGCAAACAAATAACTGGCAAATTTCGCAACAGCCAACAGATGATGGAGTAGGTGTCTTTGAAGCACGCCGTGATAATTCCCTACTGAAAGTTTCGATTCAGCCTCAATCAGTTACCAACGCTACACCTAATCAACCCCAAACAGCCACTGAATTATTGATTGAGTACGTACCAAATAGTAGTACTGCCACAGCACAACCTACTCCTAGTGCAAATCCTAACAACACTTCTAGTAACAACAACGTTCCTCAAGCCGGAGATTCGCAGTTTATCGGCCCTGTACAACCGGCAAACTCGGCATCACAGCCACCAACCACCACTAATAACCAAACAACTCCCACAGCCACACGCCAACCACAGACATTCAACGATCTCAATAAAGCACCACAAGAATGGCGACAACACATTGAAGATTTAGCTGCTTTGGGTGTTTTGTCCCTAGAACCAAAGACAACTAAGAGTAATTCTGTTACCACAACTAACCAATTTGAACCCGGTAAAATTGTTACACGTCGCGAATACGCTCGTTGGCTAATTACTGCTAATAATGCTATGTATGCCAACAATCCAGCTAAACAAATTCGCTTGGCACCAGAAACTACTCAACCAACTTTTAGTGATGTATCCTCAAAAGACCCTGATTTTCCAGCAATTCAGGGACTAGCTGAGGCCGGGTTAATTCCCAGTCCTTTATCTGGAGATGCTGTTGCTGTTTTGTTTCGTCCTGATGCTCCCTTAACACGGGAGGTGTTACTGCTGTGGAAATTACCCCTAGATACTCGCCAAGGCTTACCCTCTGCTACCTTGGATGCTGTCAAACAAACCTGGGGTTTTCAAGACGTAGCCCGAATTGATTCTAAGGCTTTAAGAGCAGTGTTGGCTGATTTCCAAAATGGAGAACAATCGAATATTCGGCGAGTGTTTGGCTATACGACTTTGTTTCAACCCAAAAAACCAGTAACTCGTGCTGAGGCTGCTACAGCTTTGTGGTACTTCGGAACTCAGGGTGAGGGTGTCTCGGCGGCTGATGCATTGAAATTAAAGCAAAGTTAAAGTTGTTAGGTTTGGTGTGAAATACTTTGGTAGAAGTCGGTAGAAAAAAATATTTTTGTTTTTCATGCAACAGATCCAAGACACCGGCCAGCAGCTAAAATTGATTGTCATAAAGCTAGATATACGTAACCCCATCCACAACAAGTTTCTCATCTGGGACGATTACCACCCAACCACCGTTGCTCATCAGATTATAGCGGACACTGCACTGGCGGCGATTGAGGCTAAGTCTGTTCCGAAACCTCCGACACAGGTGGGGACATTGTTGGCAGTTGGTACTTTCGGTGCAGTAGGAGTACTCAAGCGCCAGCAAAAAAGGTCGGCACTTACGACTGCGGATCTGGTTTCTAGCGCACAATCGTCTCATACAGTTGACAAGAAGTATTATTGATGTGGGATTACGATCGCTTATTTCAAATTATTGCAGAGTTGGTGATGCATCATTCTCCTAGTGGTGCAGAAGCCGAAATTAATCAGTTGTTAATCCAACGATTTACAGCACTTGGTGTAGAAGTTTGGTGCGATCGCGCCGACAACATTATTGCAAAAATCCCTGGGCAAAGTCCAGACCGAGCCATTGCTATTACAGCTCATAAGGATGAAATTGGGGCAATAGTCAAAACTCTCGGTGATGAAGGTCGTGTTGAAGTCCGCAAACTCGGCGGTTCTTTTCCCTGGATTTACGGCGAAGGCGTGGTAGATTTACTGGGAGACAATGAAACCATCAACGGAATTCTCAGCTTTGGTTCTCGGCACGTTTCCCACGAATCTCCGCAAAAAGTCCAGCAGGAAGATACTAGCGTCAAGTGGGAAAATGCTTGGATTGAAACCAAACGCACTACCGCAGAACTAGAAGCCGCTGGAATTCGACCTGGAACGAGAATGGTAATTGGCAAACATCGCAAATTGCCAATTAGATTAAAGGATCACATTGCCAGTTACACTTTAGATAACAAAGCCTCTGTTGCCATTTTGCTAGCTTTAGCTGAAGGCCTAAAACAGCCAGCCGTCGATGTTTATCTGGTGGCTTCAGCAAAAGAAGAAGTAGGAGCAATTGGGGCATTATTTTTTACTCAAAATCAGCCTTTAGATGCCTTGATTGCTTTAGAAATTTGTCCATTATCTGAGGAATATCCTGTTAAAGATGGGGAAATTCCTGTACTTTTATCCCAAGATGCTTATGGAATATATGATGAGGGATTAAATGCACAAATACGCCAATGCGCTAAGCAGTTGGATGTACCAATTCAGTTTACAACTCTAAGTGGATTTGGCAGTGATGCGTCAATTGCCATGAAATTTGGACATGTTGGACGTGCTGCTTGTTTAGCGTTTCCTACTCAAAATACTCACGGTTATGAAATTGCTCATCTAGGAGCGATCGCTCATTGTATTGATTTATTAAAAGCCTTCTGCCAAACTGAATTCAAGTAATACTCGATAAAAGCCGATGATGGGATTTGAACCCACGGCCTGCTGATTACGAATCAGCTGCTCTACCACTGAGCCACATCGGCGTACACAATCGAATAGTATAGCATGATTCACTGATGGTAAATCCAAATCCCAAAAATCGCCTCAACCCCGAACAATATACTCGTCTGAAAGCAGAAATAGCAACTCCTTATCGAGGGTTGCGACAATTTCTTTATATTGCTTTTGGTGCTTCTGGTTTAATTGGGGCGTTCATCTTTTTTTTCCGAGTCCTTGCTGGACGCGATATTGACAGCGCTTTGCCTAACTTAGCTCTGCAAATAGGAATCGTTACCTTGATGGTTTTTCTTTGGCGTTGGGAACAACGCCGACAACAAAACCGTAAATCTGGTAAAAATAATAATTCCTGAATCAATTTAAATTGTTAATTTTTTTATTTGTATTTTTACATATGTTGATATTCTTCAATGTTTTGATAAAAATTAACATATCAGGAAAGAAAAAATAAAGAGATTATTACAAAAGCTCAAAAAGTAAAAATTTCTGAGAGACTGAAAGTCGTTAAAACGGGGTCAGCATATATAAAGACCCTGACTATAAACTCAATCAGGTTGAGATGGGGTCAATTTTTATATTTGAAGACCCCAAATTTTATAAATCGCATCTTAAATTTAATAAAATTTACAATGTTGCAAGGGCGAGACTAATAAATTATTAGTCTGGCCATTGCAATTAATCTATTGGTACATACTCAAAGCTTCAGCACATTTTATTGAACAGTTACCAAATACGATGAAGGAATTGGTTGCGCGCGTCCAGTATTAACGAGTGCTTGGTAAACAAAGGCTGCAACTTCGGCTCTAGTCGCCTGACGATTAGGATTGAGTTGTTTAGCAGTCGGGTAATTAATTACTAGTTGCCGTACAGTGGCAGCAGCAACAGGGGCGATGGCATAGTCAGGAATTTGCGCCGCATCAGTATAAAACGAAATAACACTTTGATTGTTAGCAGTTAAGCCCAAACCATTTGCTAAAGCAACCAAGGCCTGCACTCTTGGAATTTGTTGCTGTGGTTTAAAAGTACCATCAGGATAACCAGAAACAAATTGACTCTGATAAGCAGATTGAATAGCAGCGTAAGCCCAAAAATTGCTTGCTACGTCTTTAAATTGAATAGCTGGGCGCTTGGTTGGCGGTGTCAGAGCTTTAGTGATAATAGTAGCGAATTGAGCGCGGGTTACGGGTTCATTGGGTTTAAAGGTACCATCAGGAAACCCAGCAATAATATTTTGGGAAGCTAAGGCTTCAATGTAGACTTTTGCCCAATAATTTGCTGGCACATCTTTAAAGGCGACAGCTCCTCCAGGAGGTACATCAACAACTGCGGCAACAAAATCTACTGAACCAGCAATTCGTTTTTGATCGATATCGTTGCCAACAGCGAGAATTGTACCAGTTTTAGTAGCATTGTTGACATCATAACGAACATTATTACGAATCAGATTACCACCAGGATTTTCATTGGTGCCAAGGTCAGGTAATGCGCTAACAGTTGCCACAACGCCATCCCGCTTATTGTTTTGAATGACATTCTTACGTAATACGGGTTTAGCTGACTCTGAGATAAAAAGACCGTCTTGGTTTTCAATGATTTGGTTTTCTACAACTAAAGGTGTAGAAGTGCCGCCGATCGCTATACCAAAACCAGTATCTTGAAATAAGTTACTGCGAATTTCTCCTTGAGCAGATTTAGCAATAGAAACTCCGTTGCCTTTATTTTGTACAAAAATGTTACTTTCGATTTTGGGGTTGCCTGTACCAGTGACAAAAACGCCCTCTCTGATGCTGTTAATAAAGGTACTGTTTTTGATGGTGGGATTTGTAGATTCCACCCAAATACCAGTTCCCCGTTGATTTGGGTTGGTAATAGTAACTCCTGTAATGGTGGTATTTTGCTCGGCAAGGATGGTAATATCCTGTCTGGCAAAGGTGCGACTGGTGTAAAAACCTCCACCTGAAATTAATATTCCCTGACCTCTGCTAGCTTCATCACCCTGGAGTGTCACCCCTGGTTTGAGCAAGATGGGAAAGGTTTCTCCACTTTCCTGGGTATAATTTCCCGGTGCAAGTTGAATTGTTGTCCCTGGTTGGGCCTGACTCAGGGCAAAAGTTATGCTTTTGTAAGGTGCGTTGGCTGTAGTACCAGCACCAGCCGTGTCTGCACCAGTTGTAGGATTAACGTAAATTACTGTTGCAGTGGTGGGAACTTGGGCTGTGAGAGTTGGAGCGATATTTTGTGAGTGAGTGGCACCAGCATTTACCTCACCAGATAGTACTATTGAACCACCAGAGACTACTAACAAAGCCGTTAGTCCGGCTGTGATGCGTACAGTGTGTCTCAAATAATTGCGAGAAAGAAAGCGAAAATTTTTTGCTGAAGCAGTCTTAAAACTCTGATGTTTCATTTTTGAGTCTGTGATGTGCTGAATTACGGTATGTATGTCGAACAAGGTTAAAGCTAGCAATCTTGTCAGCTGGCATAAAACCCATGCAAAACTATACCGAATGATTAGCACTGATTCAGCTAAATTCCTGAGATAGATCACAGAACTTATACATAAGTTATATACTTTAATTCAGAAAATTTTACCTAAAACAGTAATTCATCTCACACATCACCCGAAGGAGAGCATGAGATGAATTGCGAAGTTACACCTACCTAACACAAAGGTATAGGTAAATTGTTTTGCATTTAACTTGCACATTGATTCAACTAGGCTGTTCACCGTTGATAGTTGACAGTCAACAGCCACTTTTGTTGGTTATACTTTTTTAGCGCCCATTAACTTAGTTCACTAGATATCTAATAAGCTAAAGTTTCTAAAGTTTCTCGTAAATATCGTTGTACCTGCTGTTCTAAGCGGAGTCCCTGTAATTGAGCATCGCGTTCTAGTTGCCAGCGTTGAAAACCTGAACTATTGGAGATAGCACATTTAAGGCTATACCAAATTTCGCTGTCAGCAGAAAATTGGCGATCGCTATAAGCTGGAATTTGAGCCATAATTCCTCATTCCTCTGTTATTAGTAATTGGGCATGGGGGAGGCAGTGCGGTCTTGGGGTCTCCCCAAGTGGAGCAACTGCCGTCATTGGGTATTGGCTATTAATTTGTCTCCCTCATCCCTGACTCCCCGTGTCTGCTCCTAGCCTCTTCAAAGAAAATAATATTTACTCTGGGGGCTGGTGTGAATCTTTGTTTTGTGAGAGCAAAGATTCAAACAATCGGGGCAACATTTGATTAACCCGCACACCTAAAATTGTAAAATCTTGTTTAATCTTGTCTAAAGATAACGGTTCTATGGCCGCAAATTCTGTGTCATTAGTCACTAAAACTCGCATGACACTAACGGGTATTTGTAAAAATAGATTACTGGCTAAAAAGGCTAAGGCAGCAAGTATTAAACCAAGGCTGCGCCATTGTGGTAAAAATTTAGCCGTATTTGCTACTGATGGGGCAATTTGATATATATGCCACAACGCCCAAATCGACAATACTGCTGTCACTAGGGTTAAGATCCGATTTAACCTTGTATTCGTTAAACAAAGAATTTTGCGCTGCCGTTCAGTCAAGTTTTCTGGTTTTAAGGCTATTCCCAAAAGACCAAATATATAAAAGGGGCGACGCAGCTGCATCCATAGCAGTGGCAAAACACCAATGGCAGCTACTAGAAATAATTCCATCCAGACGGGCAAAAAAGGTTCGCCTACGGATAGGAACAATAAACAGAGTATTGAAAAAATAGGTAATGTCGCTAATCCAGCGATATGAATCCACAAAATTGGTTCAGAGCGAAATGAAGCCATATATTAAATTTATGAGTTAAAAGTTAGGAGTTAGGAGTTAAGAGCTTTTAACTCACAACTCCTAACTCCTACTTCTAACCATTTTACCCCCAGCACTATCTGGTTAAGGTGAGAGTACGGCGCTTAGTAACCATTTGATAGGCTTCGATGATGTCACCTTCAACCCAATCATTGAATTTATCGATGCCGACACCGCATTCATAACCAGCGTTGACTTCGCGGGCATCTTCTTTCATCCGTTTGAGGGAATCAAGCACGCCTTCATAAACCACTTTTCCGCTACGTCGTACCCGTACTTTACAGTTGCGGATTAGTTTGCCAGATTGAACGTAACAACCGGCAACCGCACCACGGCCAACTGGGAAGACGGCACGGACTTCGGTTTGACCCAAGGGTTCTTCCACCAACTCTGGTTCGAGAAGACCTTCCAAAGCATCTTGGATATCTTCCAAGAGTTTGTAGATGACGTTGTATTCCCGGACATCTACACCAGCTTCATCAGCGGCTTGTCTTGCACCACTAGCGAAGGTAGTATTGAAGCCAATAATTACAGCGTTACTAGCAGATGCTAAGTCGATATCTGTTTCGGTAATTTCCCCAGCAGTAGCCAATAACATCCGAATTTGGACTTCGTTTTGGGGGATTTGCTTGAGCGCTCCCACAATGGCTTCCACGGAACCTTGTACGTCTCCCTTCAAGATCAAGTTGAGTTCTTTCAACTCGCCTTCTTGTGCTTGAGCTGAGAGGGTGGTGAGGGTGACGCGTCCTTGTAACAAGCGGGATAGGCGTTGTTTGTCGGCGCGATCGCTTGCTAGGTTTCGGGCTTCTTTTTCGTTCTCGAAGACCTCGAACTCGTCGCCAGCTGCTGGGACATCACTCAAGCCCAATACCTCAACCGCAAAGGATGGGGAGGCAGCTTCGACTCTAGCACCTCTGTCGTTCACCATTGCCCGCACTTTCCCAAAGGCGGAGCCGGCTACAAGCATATCACCTACATGCAATGTGCCATTCTGAATTAACAAAGTAGCAACTGCTCCCTTGGCTTTATCCAGATGTGCTTCAATAACGGTTCCTCTGGCTGCCCGGTCTGGGTTAGCAGATAGTTCTGCTACTTCTGCCACCAACAGGATCATTTCTAAGAGCGTATCCAGGTTTTCGCCTTTGATGGCACTCACCGGTACCATAATTGTGTCGCCGCCCCATTCCTCTGGTGTCAGACCATATTGGGTGAGTTCTTGTTTCACCCGGTCTGGCTGTGCGGCTTCTTTGTCAATTTTGTTGATGGCAACAACAATTGGTACTTCTGCTGCTTGAGCGTGGCTAATGGCTTCAATGGTTTGGGGACGAACGCCGTCATCGGCAGCTACTACTAACACAGCAATATCTGTTACCCGCGCTCCTCGTGCCCGCATGGCTGTAAAAGCTTCGTGACCTGGAGTATCTAGGAAGACTATTTGCTGTGGTTTATCCTCATGCACCACATCCACGTGGTATGCGCCGATGTGTTGGGTAATACCGCCAGCTTCCCCAGCAGCGACTTTGGTTTTACGAATTGAGTCGAGCAGAGTTGTTTTACCGTGGTCTACGTGACCCATAATTGTCACCACAGGCGGACGCCGATGGAGATTTTCTAGGTCTTCGGCGCTGACCATTTCCGTAACCTTCCGAGCTTCTGCTTCTGGTTCGGCGGTTTCAACTTCTATCTCTAGTTCTTTTCCTACCAACGTAATTGTCGGAATATCTAGATTTTGAGTGATACTGACTGCCATACCTTTGAGGAACAGGATTTTTACAATCTCTGTATCGGCAACCACTAGAAGGTCAGCCAATTCTTGGACAGTCATTGGCCCTGTGACCACGACTTTTTCCGGACGTTCGCGTTTGGTTTCGACTTCTTGGCGACGGTTTTGGTCGCGGTTGGAAGTAGATTTTTTAGTTTTTGCTGTTGGTGCGGTGGCCAAAGCTGCCGCTGAGGTTTGTGCTGGTTTGGTCGATTTGGGTTTTGGGGGACGGACAATAGAAAGACTTACTTGGATGGTGGCTGGTGCGTCTAAATCGTCATCATCCAGCAAATCCTCTTCAAATTCGTCATCATCAAGAAGTATTGGCTTGTTTCGTTTGCCTTTAACGCCGGCTTTACCGGCCTTTTCTTTAACTTCATCAATGATTTCTTCTTCTACCCACTTTTTGCCACCTTTGGCTAGTCTAGGTGGAGTTGGGCGCTTCAAATCGAGCAGTTCCGGAGCTATTGGCTCGTCACCCAATACCTCAGTTTTTGCTGCTATTGCTGACAGATGTCTTGGCGGAGTAGCAATTGGCATTGCTGCTGCTACAGCTTCGCCAGAACGTGCAGGCCTGGGTCGTTGCCCGTCTCCTATTGGTGATGGAGCTGATGGTCGATTTCCTCTTGGCTCTGGTTTGCCTGGTGAAGTGGTGGGACGAGGCTGTTTTTGTGGTGCAGCCGACGGGGTCTGGTCTGCTGGCAGCTTAGCGACTTTTGGCTTAATGATTTGATGGTCGCGATCGCCTTCTGCTGTCCGCGGACGTTCCCGTTTGAGAATCGGTTTATCTGTGGGAGTTTGCGGCTCGGATACCTGTGGTTGTTCCGCTGCTGGTCTTGCCGGTGGGGCAACTAATTGCGGTTTTTGAGGCTTTTCCGGTTTCGGTCTGGGTGGAATTACTTTTTCTGGTTTTTGGGCAACTGGTTTTTCCTGTGGCTGATTTGGACTAGGTGCTTGTTCCAAGTTTTTTACAGGAGGTTGCTCTGGGGTCTCAGATTGATTCCGGGGTACGGGTCGAATTGGTGCCGTCGGCTTCATGGGTGAGACTGGTGTAGCGAAAGGCCGTGGAGGTGAGGGAGGATTAGCTTCAGACAAAGCAGCTTGGGTATTGGTAGCAACTGACGCATCTGGGGCGTTGGAGGTAGTATTTCTCAATATTTTCGGTTTGCGTATTTCCAAAATTTGCTGTTTGTGGGGTGCAGCAGGTCGGTTACGTCCGCCGTTTGGTAGTGAATTTGATTTATGGCTGGTTGTACCTGGTTCCTTTTTAGGCGTCACATTTGTTGCTGCGAGTTTTTGTGCAGCAGTACGAATCTGTTCTGCCTCGGATTCTGAGATCGTGCTGCTATGGCTTTTGACCGCGATGTTGAGCTGGTCGCAAATTGCTAATAGCTCTTTGTTATCCAAATTCAATTCCTTTGATAATTCATAGATTCTAACTTTGCCGTTGTTCATCCACTCTTCCCCTTTAATTTACAGTTTTAGCGGATGGCTGCCTGGGAGTGCGACATCTCCATCCTTTGATTACTGTTTTTAGGTTGCCCTTGGTGATTTTGCCGGTGCCTCCAATCAGGAAAGAGAGATGTTTCGGTTTAATGGCATCCCCACCAGGAATGATGGTTGAGAGATGCCCATAAAAATTTTTTAAAGATTTTTATGGTCACCCTTGACGCCGAACTGCGCCTGAGCGCTACCAGGTTGCCATGAAGTTGTAGTTTTTTGTTTTGCTGATTCTGAGTCTTCCACAACACAATCGAGTACATTTTGCTTTGGGAGTGTTACTCCGCTCCTCTTTTAATGGAAGAGCCGAATGCTTTCTACACCCATTTACTATTTTGGCACTAACCCTAGCATTCGACAGAGGATATGAAAAAGGTGCGATTAGTTCGGCTTTTGCATAATTTCTCTGCTGATAACGCTACTAAGTTGTTCCAAATTAGTTAAATTTGTTGATTTTGGCTATTATTGCTGGCTAGACGTTGCGACAAGCTTTGGTACAGTGTTTCTGGCACTGATGCGTGTAGCGATCGCCCTAGTCGATTTTTCTTTTGAGCTGCTTGTAGGCAACTCGCTTGCGGACAAATGTAGGCAGAACGCCCCATGCCTCGATCTAATTGTACCTTTCCAGATGGAAAGACGCGTACAATCCGCCAAAACTCTTCTTTTAAACCTAGTTTGCGGCAGCTAATACAGCGCCGATAATTTGGTTTCATCAGTTTTGTTAGGATCTCAGTTCAGCATTTTGGGTGTAGAAAGAAGGTCGCTATTACTATTTTTTACTTATACCAACTCGTTTTGCTGCAAAAAATCTTTGAGATTGAGACTTAAATCAACAGTAACAAAATTTAACAAGATTGATAAGTTATTCCTCATCCTCAGCATCAAAAGTATCATTATCTAATTCTTCTTCTAATTCGTCTTGATTTTCGGTGTCTAATTCTTCAAAATCAACATCATCCTCTTCTTGCTCTGCTTGATATTTAGCTCTAGAAGCTATAAATTTAGCATCTTCTCCGGCATGGTCGTACTTAGCTTTGTCTTTTATATCAATTTTCCACCCTGTCAAACGCGCTGCTAAACGGACATTTTGTCCTTCTTTGCCGATGGCCAAACTCAGTTGGTCTTCAGCCACTAGCACGTGAGTTTGCCGAGTTTCTGGATCCATAAGGCGGACTTCATCCACTCGTGCTGGACTGAGGGCATTGGCAATATATGTTGCTGGGTCTGGCGACCAACGAATTACATCTATTTTTTCACCCCGTAATTCGTTGACTACCACTTGAATTCGCGAACCCCTAGCTCCGATACATGCACCCACTGGGTCTACATCGCGATCGAGAGTATCTACGGCTATTTTAGTCCTGGGGCCTACATAACGGGAAGGGGGGTTTGCCTCCCTTGCTACGGCAACAATCCGTACCACTTCGTCTTCGATTTCTGGGACTTCATTAGCAAATAGATAAACTACTAAACCAGCATCGGCTCTTGATACTAGTAACTGCGGCCCTCGTTGCTGACCTTGGGAAACTTTTTTGAGATATACCTTAAAGGTGGCGTTTGCTCGATAATTATCGTTTGGTAGCTGTTCGCGTTTGGGTAATTCTGCTTCTACTTCTGGCTGACCAAAGCCACTGCTAACTGCCAAAATTACCGATTGACGTTCAAACCGTAAAACTCTTGCTTGCAAAACAGTTCCTTCTAAATCTTGGAACTCTTCTTGCACCATTTGACGCTGCTGATCCCGGAGTTTTTGCGCTAGTACTTGCTTGGTTTGCATAGCAGCCATGCGCCCAAATTCTCCTTGATCTGGTGTCACATCCAGCACCACAGAGTCGCCTAACTGTGCTTCTGGAGCTACTAGTTGAACTTCATCTAGAGAAATTTGATGGTCTGTATTACTGAGTTTTTCTTTTTCAACAATAATTTTAGTAGAAAGAACGCGAAATCCTTCTTCTTCTATATCCAGTTCTACTTCAAAATTATCAAAATAATCTTCGTCAAACTGTTTGCGTTCTAGATTTTGGGCGCGACGATAACGTTCGTAACCCTTAAGTAGCGCTTCTCTAATAGCTGATTGAACTGCAAGACGAGGTAAATTGCGCTCCCGACTAATACTTTCAATTAGTTCTTTTAATCCAGGTAAAGTAACCATTGACATAAGCAATCTCCTGTAAAAATTAGGGACTGGGGATTGGGGATTAGGGAATGGGGCATGGA
>NZ_JACKZU010000819.1:0-334 GCF_014222165.1 Nostoc sp. 2RC | reverse complement strand
CCACCCCCGAAAACGCTGGTGACAGCAGTAACAGCTTTTAGCACCACTGTTCCCATTTTCTCTACTAGGGTTAAAGCCGGCTCCAATAGGATGTTTATATCCTTGAGTAATTTGCCGATTATATCTAAATCGCTGTGCAGCGCGTTGATATAAGATTCAATACGACTAACGCGATTTTCTAGCCCAGTGTTGTTACTGTCCTTATTTTTGCAACACTCGTTTTGTTTGCGCTCTAAATTATTCAATCTGTTATTTAACCGATTTATAGCAGCTTGTAAATCTGCTAATCCCCGGTCAATATCCTTGCAAACTTCTGCCATTATTAACTTCTCAC
>NZ_JACKZU010000173.1:0-16641 GCF_014222165.1 Nostoc sp. 2RC | reverse complement strand
CCCCTCCCGAAGAGCGGGGAGGGGATTAAGGGGTGGGGTTTTTCGGGTTTAATAAGTAATCAAGCGGACATGATATAGTACCAAATTTACAGATAATAGGCACTCTGAGAAAATAGCGATCGCCGCTATCCTTGCATGACAACGTATTGCAATATGATATGATGCAATATGGACAGATTTGACAAAACCATGAGCAAAGAAAACATTACGTTTCGGATAGATAGCGATAAAAAGGCTGCGCTTGATGCGATCGCATCTGGAATAAACCGCGATCGCAGCTACGTACTTAATGAGGCGGTAGCTGCTTATGTTGAAATGTATCAATGGCAAATCGATCAGATTCAAAGCGGGATTACTGAAGCGGATGCTGGAGATTTTGCCAGCGATGAAGAAGTAAAAGCAATTTTTGCAAGACTAACTAATGCGGATTAAGTGGCTGCGCCGTGCGCTTCGGAACTTGGAACAAGCCCATAGTTACATCTCCAAAGAAAATCCAGAAGCAGCGCAGGAAGTAATATTGAAGATTCAACTTGCTGCGAGTCAACTTGAGAATTATCCTTTTATGGGGCGGCCTGGACGTGTAGAAGGCACAAGGGAGCTAGTAATTTCTAGCACGCCATATATTGTTATTTACCGAATCAAAGAAGAGTCAGTAGAAATTCTTCGAGTTCTCCACACGTCAAAGCGGTATCCAGATTAGCGAGTCAAACAATAACTTCATGCTTGCATTGTCAGCATTTGCCGTTCTCTATCAGCCGCATAGCTTAGGCAAGCTAATATATCCTCTCGTGTCAGATAAGGAAAGTCTTCAAGCACTTCCTCGTAGGTCATGCCAGAGGCAAGATAAGATAAAACATCCTATACAGTAATTCGCATTCCTCGAATACAAGGTTTACCACCTCGCTTCCCTGGTTCGATTGTAATAATGTTTTGGTACTGCACAGCTATTCAACCCTCAAAAATCATCATCAACAAAAAATTCAGCATCATCTTGTAATCGAGAATTACTCTGTCCATAATCAGCAAGATTCCAGAGGGGTTGCAGAAGTGCTGTACCAATTAATCCAATAACTGCACTAAAAGCTAAAACTAAACCTGCTGGTATTTGTATTGATTGAAATGTTAAGAATTTTAACGAAACTGGTGTGGCATTTTGAACTGAAATAATTGCGATCGCCACTATCCAAATAGCTACAACTACGATTGTTAATAAAGGAGCTAAAGTTTTCATATATTAATAAAAGTTAGGAGTTAGGGGTTAGGGGTTAGGAGTTTTGAGTAACGAGTTTGGAGTTAGGAGTTATGAATTCAGATTTTGAGCGAAGTTATAAATTAAGAGTTAAGAATTGCTAATTTACAACTCTTAACTATTAACTCTTAACTCTTAACTTCTAACTCCTAACTCTTATGCTTCTAGCTTAGCAATGGTACTTTCCATCTCTTGAGAGATTTGGGTGAGTTTTTCAGGAGAATTGGTTTCTAGGTAAACGCGCACCAAGGGTTCTGTACCTGAAGGACGTAGTAGTATCCAACTACCTTCTTCTAGATAGAGTTTAATGCCGTCTTTGCGCCCGACTTCCTTGACTTTAATTCCGGCGACCTCTGAGGGAGGATTTTTGGTGAAGGAGTCGATAACGGCGGTTTTGTGTGACTCGGTGAGGTGCAAGTCAAGGCGCGTGTTGTAAAGTGGGCCGTCAGCTTCAGCGATCGCTTCCTTAACTAGCTGACTTAGGGGTTTACCTTCATAAGCAATGGCTTCTGCCACTAGCATATCAGCTAAAACACCGTCTTTTTCGGGAATATGCCCAATTACACTTAATCCGCCTGATTCTTCCCCTCCAATCAGTACGGCAGTTTCCCGCATTTTTTCACCGATGTATTTAAAGCCTACTGGTGTTTCATAAATTTGCAGCCCATATTTAGCAGCGAAATTATCTAGCAGGTGAGTTGTAGCCACAGTGCGGACGATAGCGCCGCTTTTGCCTTTATTTTTGATTAAATGTCGTGCTAAAACTAACAGCACAGTATTGGGAGTGAGGACGTTACCTTGTTCATCAACAATACCAAAGCGATCGCTATCTCCATCTGTGGCCAAACCCAAATCTGCACGATCCTTCACTACTGCTTCCACTAACTCCACTAGTTGTTCGCCTTTGGGTTCTGGCATTCCGCCGCCAAATAATACATCCCTCCAAGTGTGGAAACTTTCTAACTGAACACCACTATGTTGCAAAACTTCATCTAAATAACCGCGAGAAGTAGAATAGAGAGCATCGTATTTTACCTTTAAATTAGCGCTCTTAATTTTTTCTACATCCAGTAGGGTATAGATAAATTCCAGGTAATCTGGCTTGGGATCGAAAGTAGAAATTAAATCGGATCGGTTGCTACTAGGCAGTTCATCCGATGCACTTTCTATATTTGCCACAATAGTATCAGTAATCTCTGGAGTGGCAGGTCCAGCATAATCGGGGATATATTTAATTCCACAGTATGGTGCTGGATTATGGCTAGCAGTAAACATTAACGCCCCAGCGGAATTTAGGTGACGGGCGTTGTAGGCAATTACTGGTGTGGGACAATCCCGGTCGGTAATTTTTACAGTCCAACCCAAATCTGCCAAGACTTGGGCGGCTGTGCGGGCAAACTGGTCAGCTAAAAACCGAGTATCGTAGGCTATAAGTACTGGTCTATCTTTTGTATAGGCTGTTTCGAGGTAACTGGCGATCGCTCTTGTTACTTTCCGCACATTGGGGAAAGTAAAGTCATCGGCAATAATGCCTCGCCATCCATCGGTACCAAATTTTATCTTGCTGGAATTGCTACTAGCGCTCATTTTTGCCACTTGCTCCCGTACATCATCAGTACTATTAAAAGCTTCCCGCAAAGCGTGTGTAGCAGCAAGTATCCTCCGGAGTTATGTTCGGTGGAAACTGCCGGACATAATTTATCCCACCGTACTTTTTCTCACTGTTTTCGAGCGATGTCAACCCCCGATCGACCTTTTGCCAGTTATCACCTCTGGTCTTTAGTTGCCCCAGCGTCAGGGCAAGAACGCTGGCATTGCCAGATGAGACGGGGGTTTATCAAAGCGCGGCAACACGAACCAGAAGTCAAGGCATTATTAGCCACAGCCACTGCACCCCAAAGAATTGGGATACTTGCCCAAAAAGGTGTTTATGAATTTCATAATCACAGACACCTGCTACAGCGATCCGATGGAGTGGAAAAAGTTGCACAGCTACTAAAATTAGGCAACTCCAGCGATTTAGTCCGCCAAAGGGTGCTGCAAATTTTGAAAAAATATCATGATGCGCCCTTGTTGTTGAATAAAAATATTATTCAATTAACTCCCGGCGATGAAGGTTTTCCCAAACCCATTGTTATCGAACAAAAAAATTCTTGTTTTCGCTTATATGCAGCGATGGACTGCGTTTTTATTGAGAGCGATCGCACTTTACATATTTTAGACTTCAAAACTGGAAAATCAGCTTTTGACCACAGACAAGCTTTAGTTTATTTATTAGCTGCTCGTTATCTTTATCCTAGACATAGAGCAGTCGCATCATTTTATAACTTAGAAATTGGTAAAAAATCCGATTTAATTAGAGTTAACAATAGTGAATTAGCATCCTTAGAATTGGAATTAGCTAATATTGCCCATAAACACCAAGAAGATTTACAAAAATTTCAACAAAAAACCGATAATTTTAGTGATATCTTTCCCCCAAATCCCGGTTATCACTGTCGTTTTTGTCCATTTAATTCTATCTGTGAGTTTTCACAATTTGACTCAAATCAACCCCATCCAATGCCCAGTTTAAAGGTGCATGAATAATACCGATTCAAAAAATGTTTGCGACAGATACCCCACCCGCCTGACGGCACCCTCCCCTTGCCAAGGGGAGGGGTCTTGTCTATGTGTTGCATTATTTTTTCAAATTGGTATAAGTAGGGGGCAGGGGAGAAGAGGCTTTTGGGATTTTGCTAAAGACGGGGTAATCATAAGTGATTAGCCAGACATGATATCAGCTTGCAACTAGAGATACAACACCATTCGCAAACCCTCGTCTACCTCCTCCTGCAAATAGTCTGGTAGTGAACCAATACGTTCAGTCAGAAACGCTTTATCGACTGTAAAAATCTGAGATACATTAGCCACAGAATCTCTAGATAAACCTAATACTTCACGAGGCAATAACACATTACCTGGTGCTTCCGTTAACTGAGTATTCGAGGTGATGATGACAACGATAACTGTATTAATACGGCTTTGATTAAAAACATCATCTTGAATTACCAACACCGGACGACGATATCCAGGCTCTGAACCTACTGGGTTAGGTAAATTCGCCCACCAAATTTCTCCCCGAAACATTACCAATCCTCATGAGGCAAAGACATAAACTGCATCTTTGACATTACTGGATCTAGCTCAGAAGACTCTTGGGAATAAACTTGGTTCAGCTTGTGCAAAATTTGATTGCGGTTGTACTTTTTCAAATAAGCTTTTAACGCTTTTGTGTAAAGCTCGCTACGTGACAAACCTAGCTGCTGAGCTAGTGCTTCTGCTTCTTCAAAAACTGAGTCTGGAAGCGAAATTGCAGTTTTCATAATCACCTTACCTGCAAATCTGACTTTTTAAGTTATACCTTGGTTATACCAAGACTGCAAGAGCGATCGCACTCAGAGAATAGTAAATAACTTTTCTGTAGATTACCGTTTGCGAACAACAAAGCAGAAATCAGAATACTAGTATTAAAAATAACACTTTCTTCAAGTTGTATTGAGTTAAAGTATGGGGATTTCCCTGTTATTTATTCCCTCTTAATGACTAAGCATACTTTGACGAGAATCGTAGCCAAGTGCCAAGGCGATCGCGAGAAATTATCCTTGACACCATAGCCAAATAAATTTAAAAAGCTGGCAATTCTTTAAGAATTGTGAACCGGATATGATTAATTGCCAAATCCCCAATCGGGATATCTTCTTTGGTTAACCGCGCGCCTCGGCTGGTCAAAGTTTCAAAGGAGATGCCCTTACCGATTTCAATGTGATACCAGCACAAGCCCATAAAAAACCGCGTGGGATAAGGGCCGCCATGACCGACATCATCAGGATTTGATTCCATTGGCAACCAACCAAAATTCGGTACGTAGAATTCCAGCCAAACATGATTAAAATCAGGTTGTAGCGGTACGCCTTGGTGTTCGCTGTAAGGTGGACATTTATACCTGCCAACGGTACGACAAGGAATACCATTCAAACGGCATAGAGCAAGTAAAACGCCGACATATTCACCGCAGGAACCAACGCCACGTTCTAAAACTATATCTGGAGCATCAATGTAAGGCTTAATACCATACGATAATTCATCGTACACATAATTACGGATATTATACATTTTCCGTAATAGATTGGTTTCCGAACCAATGGCATCTCTGGCGGCACGGCGGACAATGGTAGTATCCATTGCTAAGTCGTCGTCATCTACTAGATAGCGGCTTTGCAATTCTGGTGAAAGTTCGGGGATATTTTCCACATCCTTTGGTGTAATGCGATACTTAATTCCGCGAACTTCTAAAAGTGCTTTCCAGCCAAATATGTGGCGTTCCCCTGGGGTAAGGGCATCAAATTTAAATACTGCTACCCGTTGTCCATCTGTCACTTCTTCGGTGAAGGGTATACCGATGGGTTCGACGTGTTTCACCTTTTGACGCTCGGTTTCTGATGGTAGGGCAATGCGCCATTCAACATCGGGTAAATAAACTTCGTCTAAGGGTGCGATTTCCTCAGCATAGGACATTTCTATAAGATAGCCATTGGAGAGGGCGTAGCGCTTATCTGGCTCGTAATGATAATACAGGGGATGAATAAAAGTACGATCGCGGTAAGTTAGCTCGTGGTTAGGATCGGCATTTGGGTTATCCCGAATATAAGGCTCCTCAGAGGCATAGGCGATATAGAGACTTTCTTTGCCTGTGTCGCCATCTTGATGTATTGCGATACCTGTAGGCGATTCAAAGGGCGTCAGCACGCTAAATTGAACTTCTCCAGTGGCTCTGTCCATCGCGTAAACTGTTTGTTCTGTGCGATCGCAAATCCACAAAGTTTCCTCGCTAACTGCCAAATTTTCTACACCAACTCCAGGGGCATAAAACCTAGTAATTTCTTTTCGGGTTTCTCGGTCAAAAATCAAAATGTAGCCTAACCTTTGACAGCTGATGTACACTGTTGTATCCCAAACAGCAACGCCATTGGCTGGATAAGGCAATGTGACGAAATGTTCCAAGCCCAAAGCATTGAGCTTGCATAAATAAACACTATGGTCGCGGCTCACCCACAGTGTATCTTCCCAAATTCCTAAACCAGTGACATCCGTGAATTCCTTAACTTGATGCGGATTGATAATTTTGCTGTTGTCAGACGCAGGATCGATCTCTAGTAGATGCCCTTTGAGACTGTCAATGGCAATCAGTCTATCCTTAATGAAAGCAATACCGTACAGGGTAGCAGCAGTAAGCGGTCGAATTGTTTTTTGCCCAAACATCTGGCTAACAGTCAAAGTGGGGAGTACAAAACTCATATTAAATATTTATTAAATGGTTTAGCACGTTTAAGCAATTCCAAATTAGTCTGGAAAAGTTTGCTATAAACCCAAACCTGGCTGGCAACTTGACCCAAAATTCCAAATCCAGAAATGCAATGGCGCTATGCATCCTGGCTAAAAACTGGATGCAAATTTAAGCAGCAGCAGCTTAAAATTAATTGTGGCATATCCTTTAGAGCCAAAATTCAGGCTTATAGTACTTACAATTATCAGGACAAAGTGTTTCCAAAAACTCTTTCGTAAGAAATAACACATTGATGTTACATATATGTCAACACAAGAGAAATTTGCAAATCAAAAGCATAGCCTTTACACTCATAAGATTTAGTATTGCTTTAATGTAACTTTAGGAGATGGTTTTACAGCCATCACTAAATTATGATCGAATTTTGTAACCATTTCCTGTGACTTACACGATGTCTGCTAATTCTCTACCTGAAGGTGCCGCTGTTTGGCATAGCATAGAAGTTGATAAAGCGCTAGGCCTGCTTGATAGTAATGCAGACAGTGGCTTAACACCCGAAGATATTCAACAAAGGTTGCAAAAATACGGCCCCAATGAACTCGAAGAACATGGTGGTCGCAGTAGTTGGGAAATTCTGCTGGATCAGTTCAAGAACATTATGTTATTGATGCTGATTGGTGTCGCTCTGATTTCTGGGGTTTTAGACCTTATAGCTTGGCAGTCAGGGAGCTTGAAGGCTGGTGAAGTACCATTTAAAGATACCATTGCTATCTTAGCAATTGTTATCCTCAATGGCATACTAGGCTACGTCCAAGAAAGCCGTGCAGAAAAAGCCCTAGCAGCCCTGAAGAAACTCACCTCTCCCTTAGTACGAGTCATCCGCGACAACAGATTGGTGGAGGTAGCAGCGAAGGAACTAGTCCCAGGAGATGTGGTGCTGCTAGAAGCCGGGATGCAAATAGCCGCAGACGGAAGGTTAATCGAACAGTCGAATTTACAAGTGCGAGAGTCAGCACTGACAGGTGAAGCTGAAGCTGTTAACAAACAAGCAACAATTAGTTTACCTGAAGAAACAGATTTAGGCGATCGCATTAATTTGGTATTCCAAGGAACTGAAGTTGTCCAAGGACGGGCAAAGGTTCTGGTAACCAACACTGGCATGACAACTGAACTAGGTAAAATTGCTGCCATGTTGCAGTCAGTGGATAGCGAACCTACGCCTTTGCAACAACGGATGACTCAACTAGGTAATGTCCTAGTTACAGGTTCTTTGATTCTAGTGGCCATCGTTGTCATTGGTGGCGTTATCCAAGCCGGAGGTTTTAGCAATATCCAAGAGCTTTTGGAAGTTTCCTTAAGTATGGCGGTTGCGGGGGGGGCGGAAGGGCTACCAGCTGTAATTACCGTCACTTTGGCCTTGGGAACTCAGCGCATGGTACGCCAGAAAGCTTTGATTCGCAAATTAACAGCAGTGGAAACCTTGGGTTCTGTAACTACCATCTGTTCTGACAAAACTGGTACCTTGACCCAAAACAAAATGGTGGTGCAATCACTATTCACCAATAACAAAACTTTTGGCGTCACCGGACAAGGTTATGTCCCCACAGGAGATTTTGTTTTAAATGATGGAAAAGTTTCCTTAGAGGAGTCGCCAGAAATCTCAGCTTTGTCAGTAGCTTGTGTTGTTTGTAATGATTCAGTGTTGCAAAAAGAAAAAGGCGAATGGGCAATTTTGGGAGATCCCACAGAAGGAGCGTTAGTCACCCTAGCCGGGAAAGCAGGAATCGAAAAAGAACAATGGAATAGTAAGTTACCCCGCGTTGGCGAGTTTCCTTTCTCCTCCGAACGCAAGCGGATGAGCGTGATTTCTCAAGTGCAGGAAGTGGCCACAGGTGAAGGCTCTTGGAATGGCGTTGACCCAGCCATCGCCAACTTTTTAGAATCTGAATCTTACCTCATGTTTACCAAGGGTTCGCCAGAATTAATCTTAGGGCGTTCCTCTCAGATTTATTTGGGCGATCGCTCAACTGAGTTGACTGAAGAACAACGTCAGATAATTTTGGCAGAAAACGACAAAATGGCGAGTAAAGGTTTGCGGGTGCTAGGTTTTGCCTACAAACCCCTTTCTGAGATTCCGCCAGAAGGTTCAGAAGAAACATCTGAAGAAAATTTAGTTTGGCTGGGATTAGTGGGAATGCTAGACGCACCACGTCCAGAAGTGAGGGACGCCGTCCAAGAGTGTCGCGAAGCAGGAATTCGCCCAGTAATGATTACTGGTGACCACCAGTTAACAGCACGAGCCATCGCCACCGATTTGGGAATTGCCAAAGCAGATGACCGATTGCTTACAGGTCAAGAATTGCAGCGGATGAGCGACCAGGAATTAGAGCAAAACGTCGATTTAGTCAGCATCTACGCCAGGGTTGCCCCAGAACATAAACTGCGAATTGTCCAAGCACTACAACGCCGGGGCAGATTTGTGGCGATGACAGGCGATGGCGTCAATGATGCCCCAGCCCTCAAACAAGCTGATATCGGTATTGCAATGGGGATTACTGGCACCGATGTCAGTAAAGAAGCTAGTGATATGGTGTTACTTGATGATAACTTCGCCACCATTGTCACCGCCACCAAGGAAGGTAGAGTGGTTTACACCAATATCAGGCGTTTTATTAAATACATCCTGGGTAGTAACATAGGCGAAGTTTTGACAATTGCCGCCGCCCCCTTAATCGGTTTGGGAGGCGTTCCCCTGACCCCGTTGCAAATTCTGTGGATGAACTTGGTTACAGATGGTTTGCCAGCCCTCGCCTTAGCAGTGGAACCCCCGGAACCAGATGTCATGAAGCGTCCGCCTTTTAGCCCCCGCGAAAGTATTTTTGCTAGAGGATTGGGTTCTTACATGATTCGCATTGGTATAATATTTGCCATTATCACCATTACCTTGATGTGGTGGGCTTACCAGCATACCCATGCCGCAGGCTATCAGGGAAATCCTGAGTCTTGGAAAACAATGGTATTTACCACCTTGTGTATTGCCCAAATGGGTCATGCCATTGCCATTCGCTCCAACAATCGATTGACCATCGAAATGAATCCTTTTTCTAATATATTTGTACTAGGTGCTGTTGTCGTAACCACGATTTTACAGTTGATGCTAGTTTACGTCCCACCCCTGCGAGACTTCTTTGGTACTCACTACTTGAATCTCCAAGAATTAGGAATTTGTATCGGCTTCAGTGCCTTAATGTTTGTCTGGATTGAATTGGAAAAGATATTCTTACGCATTGTGGGTAAGAAAGCCGTTTAAAAAAGTTAGTAGTTGGGGGTTAGGAGTTAGGAGTTAGGAGTTGGGAGTTGGGAGTTAGGAGTTAGGAGTTAGGAGTTAGGAGTTGGGAGTTGGGAGTTGGGAGTTGAAGAAAATTTTGCATTCAAAACTTAAAACTTAATAGGAGTTACGAGTTAAAGAAGATTTTGCATTCAAAACTCAAAATTCCTCACTCCTCACTCTTAACTCCTAACTTTTCTTTTCACTCCTAACTTTTCTTTTCACTCCTAACTTTTCTTTTCACTCCTAACTTTTCGCTATGTACCTGAAAACTCTACAGCTGAGACAATTCCGCAATTATCAAGACCAAAAAGTTGATTTTAGTGCTGCTAAAACAATTTTGGTAGGTAATAATGCTCAGGGTAAATCGAATTTGTTGGAGGCTGTGGAGTTATTGGCGACATTGCGATCGCACCGTATGGCACGCGATCGCGATTTAGTTAAAGAAGGGGAAACCATAGCTCAAATAAACGCTCATCTTGAGCGACAAACAGGTGTCAGCGATCTCACTTTAACTCTCCGCCGCAATGGTCGCCGCAGTGTTGCTCTCAATGGCGAGACTCTACGCCGTCAAATGGATTTTCTCGGCGTTCTCAATGCAGTAGAATTTTCCAGCCTAGATTTAGAACTAGTACGCGGCGGCCCTGAAGGTCGCCGCAATTGGTTAGATACCCTTTTGATTCAACTCGAACCAGTTTATGCTCACATTTTGCAGCAGTATAACCATGTGTTACGCCAACGCAATGCCTTTTTGAAAAACAATGTAGAGACGTTTCATGGAACGTCTCTACAATCACAACTGGCTTTGTGGGATGCACAATTAGCTACCGCAGGGACACGAGTCATTAGACGCCGCGATCGCGCCATAAAGCGATTAGCTCACATTGCTACTGCTTGGCACGGTAACATTAGCGGCAGTACAGAAATTTTGGAAATTAAATACGCACCTAATATTCCTTTAGAAGACAACCAACCAGAACAAATCCAGCAAGCTTTTTTAGCAAAAATTCAACAGCGAACCTTAGCCGAATTCCGCCAAGGCACTACCCTTGTAGGCCCCCATCGCGATGAAATAGAACTAACCATTAACCAGACACCAGCTCGTCAATACGGTTCTCAAGGTCAACAACGAACCCTCGTTCTAGCCTTAAAATTAGCAGAACTTCAATTAATTGAAGAAGTTGTCAAAGAACCACCATTGCTATTACTTGATGATGTTTTAGCCGAACTAGATTTATCCCGTCAAAATCAATTACTTGATGCAATTCAAGACCGTTTTCAAACCCTGATTACTACTACTCATTTGGGTTCTTTTGATTCACAATGGTTAAAATCTTCACAAATTCTTTTTGTGAAGGCAGGAGAATTAACAATTCAAAATTCAAAATAACGCTCGCAAACACAGCTAATTGCTGCTTTAACAAAATTCAAAATTAAAGATAGTTGAACCTCAGATATCCAACCGGATTCCTATATTTTGTAAAATAAATTTAGTTTGAAGTATTTTTAATGAGGCAAATACGTAAGAATAAAATTACGTTCATTTACCAAGGCCTTCGGGGTAGGGAATAGGGTTGGTGCCAATACTGCTGGGTTAAGGATTTTAAACTGGAATTTGGTTTGGGGAAAAGGTGAGCCAGCGCGGTCTTGGGGGTTTCCCCCATGAGCGACTGGCGAACCCCGAAGGGGTTAAAGGGTAAGGGTTAAAGGTTTTTTCTTTCCCTTTTCCCCTTTCCCTTTCCCCCAAAACCCGACAAGTATTGGGGTTGGTGCAACAGACAACAGTCAAATACATCGTCCAAAACCAGTCTGTTCCCTGTTCCCTGTTGCCTTTTAATCAGTAAATCAGGAACATTCACATGATTATAGTAATGAAAAGTGGTTCTCCAGAGGCAGAAATTAGCCGAATTAATGAGGAACTAACTAGTTGGGGGTTAACTCCAGAAAAAATTGTAGGTAAACACAAAGTAGTTATTGGCCTAGTAGGTGAAACTGCCAGCTTAGATCCGCTACAAATTCAAGAACTCAGCCAGTGGATTGAGCAGGTGTTACGGGTAGAGCAGCCTTACAAACGAGCTAGTCGCCAGTTTCGCCACGGTGAAGCATCGGAAGTGGTGGTTAATCTACCCAATGAAACGGTGATATTTGGCGAACACCACCCCTTAATAGTGGTAGCTGGCCCCTGCTCCGTAGAAAACGAAGACATGATTGTAGAAACCGCACGGCGTGTCAAAGCCGCAGGAGCCAAGTTTTTGCGGGGGGGTGCATACAAACCCCGGACTTCACCTTACGCCTTCCAAGGACACGGTGAAAGTGCTTTGGAATTATTAGCAAAGGCGCGGGAAGTCAGCGGACTAGGTATTATTACAGAAGTGATGGATGCCGTTGACCTGGATAGAATTGCTGAAATTGCAGATGTGATTCAGGTAGGGGCAAGGAATATGCAGAATTTCTCCTTGCTCAAGAAAGTAGGAGCGCAATCAAAACCAGTCCTCTTGAAGCGGGGAATGGCAGCTACCATTGAAGATTGGTTAATGGCAGCCGAGTATATTTTGGCGGCTGGCAATCCCAATGTCATTTTGTGTGAAAGAGGAATACGCACCTTTGACCGTCAGTATACAAGAAATACACTGGATTTATCAGTAGTGCCAGTGTTGCGGAAGTTAACTCACCTACCAATCATGATCGATCCTAGTCATGGTGTAGGCTGGTCTGAGTTTGTACCTTCAATGGCAATGGCAGCGATCGCAGCTGGTACAGATTCTCTCATGATTGAGGTTCACCCCAACCCTGCCAAAGCTTTATCCGATGGCCCCCAATCTCTCACACCAGACCGTTTTGATAACTTGATGCAAGAATTAGCAGTAATCGGTAAGGCAGTGGGACGCTGGCAGCAACCAGCAGTGGCTCTAGTTTAAAAGAAACTGGGGAAGTGGCAGTTATCGGTTAGGCTGTCACCCATTTAACTTGCACATCTTTATAAGGTTGACTGTTGACAGTTAACCGTCAACAGTCAACGAACTTCACAGGTAACCGTGCAATTAAAAAGCGCAATACCCTGTTATCTATATATGTAACGAGCAGGTATCCATCGGCGACCGCGATTTGTTTGCACCCAACGTCCAGGAACAACTATTCTCCTTCTCGCTTGTACAGGAGTACGAACCCTAACTGGTACTGGTTTTCTGATTACTCTCACTGGAACTGGTCGCCTAAACTGTCGTCTGATTTGAGCATCGGCTTGGGAAGGAATAATGGTAACAACAATTGGTAAAATCAGTGCTGCACTTGCAAGCATTCTTTTAATACTCATTGGCAAAATTTCCTTCTGTAATGTGAAGACCGAAGAGATTAAATTTTCGTCAAATGTTGAATAAAAATTGAGAATTCAGAATGCAGAATTTAGAATCAATTAGTGAAGTATTGGCAACTACTATTCTCTGATAAATTTGAGAAAGTATGTTGACAAACTTCCCCTGCTTAAAACAAACTTTCATCTGTGGCAAGAAAGCCACAACTGAGACTGTGCGCTAATTTGAGACCACCAAATATAAAACTTAGTGGCGGATTGAAACCATATTTATCTATCGCCAAGTCACACAGAATGCAAGCAAGAAAATTCTAGATACTTACTTCTGAATTCTGTTTTGTTAATCTCTTGGACAAGTAAATACTACAATTGAACATAAGCATACACCAGTGAAAAAGGTAATTGGTCAAAACATGACTAATGTCATACATAAAAAATCGAATAATGATTCTCTAGTTGTAAAAATTGATAATTTAGAATTTAGATAATTGTAGATTGGGTTAAATACCAATACAGTTCAGATAAGACCAAAACACTTGTAGAGACGGCGATTTATCGCGTCTGGTAAATCCACAATTTCATAGAATTAGCCTTTAACAGTCAATACGGTTCGGGGAAAGGGGAAAGGGGAAAGGGGAAAGGGGAAAGGTTTCAAATACATCCTTCACCTCTTATACCAATTCACCAAAATATTGATACACATAAAATAACTTGTACGGGCGAACGGCTGTTCGCCCCTACGCTTAAGCAACGGCTGTACTCTACGGGAAGGCTGAGCTTGTATTTGTATCATTTATAAAGTGAAATGGTATTACGCCTTAACCTTTTCCCAGACCACAAGGGAAGTTCATACTGCTTATCCGAACCGTATTGGATTAAATACAGCAGATTGTTCGCCGAAAAAAAAAGGCGGGTACAAGACCCATCCTTTAAAATTTCACCTTGACTCAAAAACTGTTATTGTACTTGATTAGGAAAGGCACCAGGTTGCACAGCTAGGTTGACGTTTTGTCCATTGCGGCGTAACTCCAGGCTTAAATTTCCTCCGACTTGGCTATTTTCTACGGCCTTTTGGACGCTGCTAGCATCTGTAACTGATTGACCGCCTAGCTTTTGGATAACATCGCCAGCGCGTATTCCAGCTTTAGCGGCTGGGGAATTTGGCATAACTTTTACAACTAATACACCTTTGTCTTCATTTACACTCAAACCACTATTAGGATCTGAGTTAATACTTTGTTTTAACTGAGGCGTTAACCCCACCATTTGAATTCCTAAATAAGGATGTTGAACTTTACCGGTGGCTATTAATTGACTGGAAATACGTTGTGCTGTGTTGATGGGAATGGCAAATCCTAATCCTTGCGCCCCTTGGATAATGGCTGTATTCATACCAATTACTTCACCACGGTAATTGAGCAGAGGGCCGCCAGAGTTACCGGGATTAATTGCGGCGTCGGTTTGAATATATTCTACTCGTCTATCAGGAGCGCCGATTTGATTGCTAGTCCGTCCAGTAGCACTGACAATTCCAGTAGTAACTGTATTATCTAGTCCCAGGGGATTACCGATAGCGATCGCCCATTCTCCCGGTTGCAATTGGTCTGAGTTACCCAAAGCTACTGTCGGTAGATTATCGGCTTGAATCTTAACCACAGCCACATCAGTTAACTCATCTTTTCCTAGCACCTTACCTTGCAAGGTGCGTCCATCCTTGAGTGTCACTGTCACCATATCTGCCCCATCTACCACATGGGCGTTGGTGAGAATACGGCCATCTGCACTGATGATAAAACCAGAACCAGTACCCCGTTCTACCCTTTCGCCTGATTCTGGCAATTGGGAACCAAAAAAGCGGCGAAAAAACGGATCGTTAAATTCATCTGGTAACTGAGTTTTTACAGTTCGGGAAGAGTTAATTCGTACTACTGCTGGCCCTACCTTTTGCACTACCTGTGTCACAAAATTTGGATCTGTGGTGCTTGGTAATGGAGGAGCAGCATTGACTCGACCGACTGCTAAATTAGATGCAGTCTTAGACACCTGGTCTTGGTGTCCAGCCAGATAGCCACCTGCTAATGTCATACCCGATCCCAGTAGCACCAGTGATAGAGAGGCCGCAGCCTTTTTCCAGGGTGCTGGATTATGGTATTTGGCGTCAGCAGTGTGGGATAAAATGCTATTTGATGGGTCTTTTCCATCACGAGATTGGTTTTGCATTGCTGTTTGGAAGCATATCTAACTATGTATTAATAATGTAGATATTATTTATGACAGTTTTGTTGCAGAGGTATTGCGTTATTGTGAAAGACTGAGTTTTTTACTACTAAAGAACTCAAAAGCGAGAATAGCAAATCTACTACATTGAAAATTGTGACTTTAGTCACGGGTATATTCAGAATTCGGTACGCGATTTGCGACCATACTTGAAGGAAGAAACATGAGACAAGGAAAAATATTACTTCAGCCTGGTACTTTATGGACAAGTGTCAAAGAACGGACTGAATATGCTTTGCAATGTGGGGCGCTGCTATCGATACCGACAGAATTTGAATTTGTAGAACAGGATGGCGTGGGTTTTTTAGTACGGATTTTGTCTAATTTGAATCGTAAAAAAGCAGCCAAGGAAAAACAAGAACAACAATCTGCGACTTCAGGGCAAGAATTTAATCCTTTTTTACCCTACGAAGAAGATTTATTTGTGGCGGAGATTTCTGATACTCACGTTTGTATTCTAAACAAATTCAATGTTGTTGACTATCATTTACTAATTATTACCCGTGGCTTCGAGGAACAGGAAAGTTTACTCACCTTGGAAGATTTTACCGCGATGTGGGTATGTCTAGCTGATTTTAATGGTTTAGGATTCTACAACAGTGGCAAAATCGCAGGTGCTAGTCAGCGACATAAACATTTGCAATTAGTCCCCCTACCACTGGCACCTTCAGGATCGCAGATACCCATTGAACCCCTGCTAAAGGACGCACAATTTCAGAACTCCATCGCAACTTTACCAAAACTTCCTTTTTTACATGCCTTCGCCCCCTTAAATCCCCAGTGGGTGGAGTCTCCATTTTTAGGGGGTGAAGCAACATTAGCGCTTTATCATACCTTGTTAGACACCGTTGGTTTAAATCCAACGCAATTGGGTGCTTACAATTTGCTGATGACGCGGGAATGGATGCTAATTGTACCGCGATCGCAAGAACATTTTCACACCATCTCCGTAAATTCATTAGGATTCGCCGGTGCTTTGCTAGTAAAAAACGCCGAACAAATGCAACTTGTCAAAGACCAAGGGCCGATAACTATCTTGAAGAGTGTTGGTGTTATTGGGCATGGAGCATAGGGCATGGGGCATGGGGCATAGGGCATTTGTTTTTCTTTGCGTCTTTGCGTCCCCTCGTCCCCGCGTCTCCGTGTCCCCG